>JAILCB010000302.1 GCA_024680595.1 Lachnospiraceae bacterium
GAGTAGGGGAGGAAAGCCCCCCTACTCGATTCCGGCCTCGCCCACATCTCAGGCCCTTCGGGCCTTCGATGATGGGCTGTCGCCAAGGCCTCATCGGGACGCAAGCGTCCCATGAGGCTTTGGCTCCTAGCCTACACAAAAGAACTGCCGCACTAAGTGATTAATGCGGCAGTACATTTTTTCTATTATTCTATTCACAATTTCAGGCATCTGCCTTGCTCAGCAGATACATAGGCTAGAGATGTAATCTCCATGGCTTCCCTGGCCAGGGAGAAGCCGCTGCGCGGCTCCCGCTTATCCCGCAGGCATTCCATGAAGTCCTGTATTTCTCCGTAATATCCCCGGATCAGTTCGTCTTCCAGGGAAATGCTCTGATACCCAAGGCTGTGGTCACATTTTTCCATCAAAAGCTCCCCATCCAGTCCTCTGTCATCAGGGAGGTAGCCCTCCATCAGATTATTGGGATTAAAGCGGCAGAAATATACGGCATCATTACCATATATCTCCAGGTTGTTGCGCAAGCCTCCCAGGCACAGGTCTGTGGACGTCAACTCAGCTTTTGTTCCGTCCAGGAAAGTCAGGACAAGATGTGAATAATCCTCTACATCGACAGGTGATGCCGCAATACTCCTTTTATCCACCCCATCCGTGACCCTTGCACAGTCACAGTAGATTGATGCAACACCTCCCGAAAGGCCCTTATTCTCCGTTTCAATCTTTTTCAGATATAAAGCCGCACCCACAGGATGAATGAGGTTCCGCATCATCGTCCCTCCCCCACTCTTTGCCCAGGAGCCCACATATCCCGCATGGGAACCCTTATGTCCGGCAAAGGACCGAATCTCCAGGATGGTAGTCCCCTTTTTCAGAATCAAATCACTGGCTTTTACAAATGCAGGAGCATATAACCAGTTTTCAGCATAGAAGAAGGAGCGGCCGCTCTCCTTTAGTGCCCTCTCAATCTCGTCCATATCCGCCCTGATACAGGAAAGCATCTTTTCTTTTGAAACATCTCCCGCTCTCTCCGGGTCTCCCGGCAGACCAAAATAACCGGTCAGCGGCTTTTCACATACCACGTGTTTCCCTGCCCTGAGCGCCTTTATTATCATATCCTTATGAAGGTTTGGCGGAGAAGCGATATCAACCACGTCAATCTCCGGGTCTTTAATCAAATCCTCAAATTCTTCCGTCCACTTCCGGAAACCGTGCCGGCGGGCAAAGGGTTCCAGGTCCGGTCCCAGGGCACAGAGCGTTTTTAGGTCCACCTCTATCCCATAGACCCGTTCATAAGCCTTTGCATGCGTCTCTCCGGCCCAGCCGGCGCCGACTAATCCAATCGAAATCTTTTCCATAATCCTCACCCCATGAAAACCTATTTCAGAATTTAATGACCGCTTTGATGGCCTGGCCGCTCTGGGCGTCCTCAAAGGCCCGCAGCGCTTCTTTATAATCATAAACGGTGATGATCTTATTTAGGTCATCCTTTACCTGCTCCATCATGCACACAACTGCGGAGCTTCCGTCCGACCTGCGATATGTCGTGGGACCCTTGGCTCCCACAAGGGTAAGCTCTTTGCGAAAGATAGGCAGGGGATCAAAGTCCGAAATAGTCCCGTGATAGACACTTCCGACCACAATTCTGCCGCCGGGACGCACAACACGAATCGCATCATTAAGCACGCGAGGGGTTCCGGTGGCCTCGATCACAAGGTCAGCACCTTTTTCACCACAAATCTCGAAGATCTTAGCCATTCCGTCCTCGTCATTTCCGACAACCGCATCAAAAATACCTGTCCCACGGGCCTTCTCCTGTCTTGCCGGCCTGCGTCCGACACAGATAACCGCGCCTGCGCCCAGCTTCTTCAGGATAATGCCGGCAATCAGTCCCATGGCCCCCAGACCGAATACAACCACGGTATCGCCGGGCTTCATATTGCCCTGCATGGCAATGCGGTAGGCACAGTTTGTAGGTTCAAGGAGGGCCGCCGTGATATCATCGAGGGTATCCGGAATACTGCTCAGAAAACTATAGTCCTCAGAACTGCGTACCAGGGTCTTCTCTGTAAATCCCCCGGGAAGGAGCGCATAGTTCATGCTCTTGCAATAATTCGGCAGTCCGTTCAGACAGTTCCAGCAGCGGCCGCAGGTCCTGGCCAGTTCCGATGCCACCCTCATACCGGGCTCAAAATCTCTGCTTCCCTCTGCAATCTCAGTCACCACCCCCGAGAATTCATGGCCAAAATAGAGTTCCTTGGTCATATCTCTCTTGCCGCCGAGAAGAGAAAGATCACTTCCGCAAATTCCGCAGGCACTGACCTGGACCTTAACCATTCCGTCCTGTAATTCGATCTCTTTATCCTGCTGCAGTTCGAGCTTTCCGGGCTCTAGCAGCGCTATTTTCCTGATTATATCCATAAACAAAATCCTCCTTAGCGAGTCTGACAGCCTTCGCCCGCATCCGCTTTTACAGCCGGAGGGCGTCTGGAATTGTCATTCACTCACTGTCTTCCGTACTGATCCACACCATAGTGGTTCAGAAGCTCCCGCGCGTCTTTGCCTGCCTGCATCCAATCCTGAGGGACATCCGCCTCAATCGTGAGCGTTCCCTCAAATCCCTCCAGCTGCGCCAAGAAAGGTCCGTAATTATAACCGTCTCTGACACTGGGATATTTCCGTTCCGGATAGGATAAAGGAAAGTCAATATGGATATGGCGCACAAGATGGCTATATTTTGTTACATCCTCAAAGGACTCCCCGGACCATACGAAGTGACGGATGTCCGCCATAAGGCCTAGATTGGGTCTGTCCACCAGCTCCGCCACCCTTGCCGCCTCGGGCACTGTGTTCATATAGTTGGAATACCTGGGACCCAGGGGCTCGATCAGGATTTCCTGGCCGTTTTCGCCGGCAATGTCACACAGCATGCGCATAAAGGACACAAATATCTCCTCGTGCCTGATGCTGTCCTCATCGACAAGCCAACGAAATTTCCCGTTTCCAAAAAGGATGGTCTTTATGCCAATCTCCGCGTTTTTAGCACAGGAAGAGCGGATATAGGATTCCAAATCCGTCTCCTTAAACCCGGGGACAAAGACTTTTGGCTCCGTAATCGGAAGGATCCTGGCGCCTGTAGGGCCTGCGAATCCTCCGGTCTCCTGCACGTGCTCGCGAAATGCCTCAAACTCCTTCTCATTCAGGGCTTCAATCTCAGGCATATCCAGCTCCGCATAGTCGTAGCCGGCTTCCCTGATCCTGTCATAATCTTTTATAAATCCAAAGCCGCCAAGCTTGATCATTTGGTGCCTCTCTTTCTATTTCAATGCGTCCAGAAGAGCAGGATCAAATCCGTTGTAACCTCTCTCCCGAATCAGGGCCTGTACCTCCGATGTCGTAGGAAGACTGGGCATCGCTCCCATGCGGGATACAGTGATGGCTGCCGCATGGCTGGCAAAAGCCAGTGCCTCACCGTCAGCCAGTCCCGCCGTCAGGCCCGTGCAGAAGGCTGCCACAAAGGAGTCGCCCGCTGCCGTCGGATCCGCCACCTTGGGCATACGCACACACTGAGTGTGATGGATCTCTTTCTCCCCCGCCGCAATGGCTCCGTTTTCACCCATTGTAATAATCAAATTCTTCACGCCCAGCTTTCTGAAATGATCTGCAACCATCTCCACATCGTCAAAGTGGATGCCGTCCTCAACCCTAATCTCATGACCTGCCAGAATGGCCGCCTCATGCTCATTGGGTGAAAGGAATGTGGCCGAGCGCAAAAGCCGCTCAGACATAGGGGCCGCAGGAGCCGGATTGATCATAACGGGAACGCCCGCTTCGTGCGCCCATTCAGCCACATCCTCAACTACGCCCATAGGCAGCTCAAACTGCATGATCACCATGTCATAGTGCCCGACCTCTGTGCGGATCCAGTCAATCTCCTCCGAAGTAATAGTGAAATTCGCTCCGGGACAGACTGTGATCCGGTTCTGAGTTGTATTTCCTTTTTCCTCCAGAATAATCAAAGCGACACCTGTCGCCTCATCCGGATCCGTCAGCACCCGGGAGACATCGATTCCGACGCCTTTTGCTTCCTGTAGAAGAGCTTTGCCGAAATCATCTCCTCCGACCTTGCCGGCCATGGTCACTTCCGCCCCCAGGCGGGCGCACTGCACGGCCTGATTAAAGCCCTTGCCTCCGGGCGCTGTACGGAATTTCCTGCCGATCACGGTCTCTCCCGATCCCGGTGCGCGCTCTGTAGACGCGATCAAGTCCATATTGAAACTTCCCACTACCAAAATTTTCGGCTTTTTCAGCATATTTTCACCCTCCTACAGAATTTTTCAAATTCATTTCTCTGCCGCCGCATTCATTCTGTCCAGAATATCTCTTACCGCCGCCATCTCTCTCAGAGACGCTCTCGGTCTGGTCCCATTCACAAAATCATTAAGGGTTGTTTCCACAAATCTGGGATAGTAGACATCGCTATCCGTGTTGAGGGGAATCTTCACCGTCTCCTTTCCGAACTCCCTTGCTTCAAGACAGTTATCGGCCAGGATATAGTAACCCTTTTCTGTGACTATGGTCCAGCGGTTCTCTCTTTTGACCACATCATCCATGGGATAGGCGTAGCCCGTCTCCAGCACCAGAGAGGCTCCATTATCCATCTCCAGAAGAGAGGTCGCGTATGTCTCAATGTCATATTCGCTGCCGTATTGATAAGAAGAGGCCAAAACCTTAGCATCCTTGGAATCTGTGAGATACATAGCCATATCGATGAAATGCACACCCAGATTTGTCATACACCCGCCGCCTGCAGTGGCCTTATTGAGCATCCACTTGGAGGTTGCCAGGTATCGTGAAGGCGGGCCTGCCACGAACTTATAGCTCATGTGCAGGATCTTTCCATGAAGGAGAGACTCCTTGAGTCTGTTGACTGTATCGCTATAACGCCATACAAAGGGAATGGCGCAGAAAACCCCTGCCTTCTGAGCAGCCTCTTCCACCTCTTTAACCTCCTGTGCGCCCATTCCCATGGGTTTTTCCATAGCGAAAGGAATTTTCCGGGCTACCAGCTCCATTGCCATTTCATTCATCTGCACATGGGGTGCAAATGCGAATACAAAGTCGGGCTTCTCCTTATCCAGGAGCTCTCTCCAGTCAGTATAACAGCTGCACTGAAGTCTTCCTGCAAAATCCGCTGCGATCTTCTCATCCGGATCGCTCACAGCAATTACGGCTTCCTTAGGAAGCTCCATGAGATAAAGCGGAACATGCCAGTGGCTTACGCCAATCAATGCTAATTTCAATTCTTCGGTCTTCATATGCAGATACTCCTAATTTCTAATTTCCTATGCATAGCTGCCCGCAGCCCTTAGGACTGCAGGCAGCTGTATCAACTGTTCCTGTTTTACCGGATCACTTGTATCTCCAAAGGATTACTTCTGTCCTCTTGCATCCATAAGTACCTGATAGAGGTTTTTCTGTCCCTCAGAGCCGTTATTTATGAAATCGTCACGTACGCTCTGTGTTGCCTCGATGAAAGGAGTCTTGTCAACCTTGTTAACCGTAACTCCGTTATCTTCCAGAGTCTTGATTGCTTCGCCCTCAGCCTCGGGCCAGATCTCTTCGTTCCATACCTTGGTATACTCTTCGCCAGCCGCCAGAACGCCCTTCTGATCCTCTTCGGAGAGAGAATCGAACCAGGATGCGCTGATCAGAACCGGATCGGGCATAATGAACTGCTCTGTGAGAGAGTAATACTTGCCAACCTCATACATTGCATTGGAAACTACCACGGGAGAATTGTTCTCGATACCATCGATGGTTCCCTGCTCCAGACCGGAATAGCACTCGCTCCATGCCATAGCAACTGCGGAGCCGCCCATAGCATTGATGGAATCTACCAGAATAGGATCCTCAATAACACGGATACGCATACCATTAAGGTCTTCAGGTGTATTGATGGATTTCTTGGTGTTCAGGATACTTCTGGAACCCAGGTTCTGCCATGCCAGTATCTTCATTCCATTTGCCTCTACGTCGGGCTCAAGAACTTCCATAACCTTATCGGACCCAATTACATCAACAGCTTCCTTGCCGCTGTCCCACATATAGGGGAGGGAGAAGGTGGACCAGATGTCGCTGTAAGCACTGATAGCTGTAAGGGAGAGCTCCGTCATTTCAATGGTTCCATTGCGGAGACCTTCCATGGACTCTGTATTTCCGCCCAACTGGGAGGAATAATAGATCTCAACGCTGATGCGGCCGTCAGTATGCTTCTCAATTAGCTCCTTGAGCTTCTCCGCACCTTCAGACTGTACGCCGTTGCCGGGGAAGGTAACCGCATACTTCATAACTGTTGCACCGGATGCCGCCCCACCGGAACCGGTGTCAGCGCTCTGTGCGCCGCCAGTAGATGTTGACGCCGAAGAGCCGCCTCCGCAGGCACAAAGACAAACGGCCATACAGGTTACCAGGATGATTGATAATACTTTTTTCATTTTTCTCCTCCTAAATTAAATGATTTTTGAACCTTGCTTAATTAAAGCATTATTTATATTTAAGGAACTGTATCGCTCAGATTACAGATTCCCAAGAACCTTGTGCAAATATTCAACGGACTTCTTCATTCCGATGGAAGCGTCCGGAATATCATCAGGATGCCACCTGCGCTCATATTCCAGGGAAAGCCAGCCGGTATATCCGGTCTCTTTCACCCTGCGCAGAATCTCCGGCCAGGGCACGATGCCCTCACCCACAATACGTGTATACACATTTCTCTCCGACTCATCGGGATGGGATACATCGGAGGACTTGAACTCGGTATTTCCTTCGTGAAAAACCAGATCCTTTACGTGCATGTGGCCGATTAGACCCTTCTGCAGTTCAATCGCCTCCTTATAGGCTTCATTTCCCGTAAATGTGAGATTTGCCTGATCATAGAGGATTCGGACTGCAGGGCAGTCAACGTCACGGATCAGGTCCGCACTCTGCTTGGCAGTGAGCGTCATGGTATTAAAGTGGTTTTCAACAACCAGGGTCACGCCCTTTTGAGCCGCCTTTTCGCCCAGGTATCTCAGGGACTCGATAAGCTTGTTTCTCTTCTCTTCCAGGTGGTCACTCTCCCCTGCGGACAGATTGCCGCCATAGATACGTATATATTTTGCCCCAAGGAAATCGCAGTAGTCGATGACCTTCTCGATGGCAGCCACCTCGCTCAGTCTGGTCTCCTCATCCAGGGAATTAAACCTGGAATTATAAGGTGTCAAAGCGATGATCTTTATCTTGTTCTCTTCCGCACAGCTGCGGATCTCCGATAGCGTCTTCTCATCGCAGTCACAGGGAATCCCCGATTTATAACCGTCCTGTACGACGATTTCCGCGCCGTCCGCCCCAATCTCATGGAACAGTTTGAGTGCCTCCTTAACTGTATATTCGGGGGTTCCCATTGTATGTCCTGCTATTTCAAACATTTCTATTCTCCTTTCCAATCACTCCATTGCAGGCAGCCCTGCGCCGATCAGTACGCGGTTGAGAAGCTCATGTGTCTTGAGCGCGTCCTCCGGACTTGTAAGGGGCTCGGTATCGTTACGGATGCAGTCAAAAAAGTGCCGGATAGCATAGGAAAATCCCAGTTTATCCTCAGATTTGGCCCATCCCATTGCCAGAGGGGTCAGTTCCGTCGTGTGCCGCTGCTGATTATCCACAACAGTCACGCTCTCAGGCATATGCACCAGAACCGTCTGGTTGCCGCCGTGCATCTCCAGAGTCTCCTCCCACTGGCCCGCGCTGCGGTCCGCGATCAGGATTCCTGAGGATCCGCTCTCAAAAGAAATCTGGGCAGTCGTGAAAGTTTCGTAATCCGGATCCGTAAACCTGGAGATAGCATTTACTTCCACCGCTTCACCACAAAAGTATCTCATCAGATCTATCATGTGCACCGCGTTTTCCAGTGTCGCATGATACTCAGTCTGCGGGCGGTTCTTCTGGGCGATAATAACGTCCGGCATCCCATCGCCAAAAGCCTTTTTTGCGGCAGTAACAACCGGAGCGTAGCGGCGGTTAAAGCCTATCATCAGCTTGCGGCCTGTCTTCTGCCTGAGCTCCACCAGCTCCCGGCAGTCGCGCATAGTGGTCGCCATGGGCTTCTCGCAATAGGTATCTACGCCGTGGTTTAGAAGGAATTTGACCTGTTCCGCATGTACTGCCTTGGGGGTGAGCACGAATGCGCAGTCCAGACCAAGGTCTACCAGTTCTTCAATGGTCTTTACCGCATGCTGTGCGCCAAAGTTTTTCGCGGCACGGACAGCACTCTCGTAATGTCCGGCCATAACGCCCACAAATTTAATGTCCTCAGTCTGTGCCAAAACAGGGAGAAAGTTGTTCTTTGCTACATAACCGGTGCCAATTACACCAACACGAAGCTTATCAGCCATCAGTCTTCCTCCTTTTCATATTCCTTCACAGCTCTATCGAGTACCTTGCACTCTTCAGCAGTAAGTGCACGCAGAGGCTTTCTGCACACATCGGTGCTGATGACGCCCTTCATTTTCAGCATTGTCTTGAGAGCGGGAATTCCGGGGATGCCCTCCAGATCCCGGTCTGTCTTCACTATTTGCTGCTGTGCTTTCATAGCGCCATCAAGGTCTCCCTCGCAGAACTTCTTATAGAGCCGGTTAAATCTCCTGCAAAAGATGGCTCCGGGACCCGTAACTGTTCCGACCCCGCCCGCTGCCAGGCACTGCAGGAAGAGGCTGTCGCAGCCTATCAGGACATCCGGCTTTCTCTCATTATTCAGAATATAGTTTTCAACCCTCATCAGGTCGGAATTGGAATATTTAATACCGGCAATATTAGGGTACTTCTTCATCAGGCGGCAGAGCAGCTCAGGCTTCAGATCATTTCCGGTGCAGCCGGGTATATTATAGATGTAAACAGGAAAATCCTCTGGAAGGGGGCCAATCACATCGCAATAGTACTGGAACAGGGACTCCTCATCCATCGTAAAGAAAGCAGGTGTCATAATGCCGATTCCATCCGCGCCGATCTCTACTGCATGCCTGGCGTGTGCAGCCGTCTCAGCGGTACTCATGGCGCCGCACTGGATAAATACAGGGATCCTGCCTGCGCTGGTTTTCACAATGACCTCGGCGATCTTCTGCCTCTCCTCTGCTGTCAGCAGGAGGCTCTCGCCATTTGTTCCGTTGGGATACAGGCAGTCGACGCCCTCATTAATGAGATATTCTGAAAAACTCTCAACTCCCTTGTAATCAACACTTCCGTCTTCATTCATAGGTGTAATCATGGGAATGACCACACCCTTCATTCTTTTCTTTTCCATTTCAACCTCCAATATTTACCTTAAAAATTTTTATAGAAATCATTCTTTCCTAAATTACACGGAATATCCCAGCAATGTAGGGAACCATGTAACCGTAAAGGGAACATATGTAACCAGCATCAGGACGATAAACTCTGCAGCCAGGTATGGCAGCATTCCCTTGACGCCCCGCTCCACGGGAACTCCTGCGACTTTACTTGCAATGAATAGGCATGCACCCAGGGGAGGTGTCCCGCAGCCGATAATCAGATTCAGGACCATAATCACACCAAAGTGGATGGTGCTGATTCCAAGCTCCGCTGCGATAGGAGCAAGGATGGGAGCCAGCAGAATGACCGCCGCACTGCCGTCCATGAACATTCCCATAATGAGAAGCAGAATGTTAATCATCATCAGGAATACGTATTTATTCGTTGTGAAGGACAAAATCATATCAGCAACGATGGCGGACATCTGCAATGTGGTCAGGGCATAGCTGAATATCTTGGCGCAGCAGATGATGAGCAAAACTGTAGCGGACATAGTCGCACTCTTG
>JAILCB010000053.1 GCA_024680595.1 Lachnospiraceae bacterium
AGTACGAGAGGACCGGGACGGACGGGCCGCCGGTGCACCTGCTGGAGACCAACTCCATGACAGGGTGGCCGAGCCCGGAGGGGATAAACGCTGAAGGCATCTAAGCGTGAAGCCCACCTCAAGATGGGATGTCCAGAGACCATGAGTCTGGGAGGCCCCCCGGAGAGTACGGGGTAGATAGGGCAGGGGTGGAAGTGCAGCAATGCATGGAGCTGACTGCTACTAATAGGCCGAATGCTTGTCCAGTTGGATGATTGATTCGGAAGGCGGATGGTGGTTCGATATTCGGTTTTTGCTGTACGGCAAGAGATAAGGCCCAGTGGCTCAGTTGGTTAGAGCGCCGCCCTGTCACGGCGGAGGTCGTCGGTTCAAGTCCGTCCTGGGTCGTTTACCAGCATTATATTCGGGGGATCTTAGCTCAGCTGGGAGAGCACCTGCCTTACAAGCAGGGGGTCACAGGTTCGAGTCCCGTAGGTCCCACTAAAATAAGTTTTGTGCTTTTGCCAAACTTATTTGCCGATGTGGCTCAATTGGCAGAGCAGCTGATTTGTAATCAGCAGGTTAACGGTTCGAGTCCGCTCATCGGCTCTCCTTTATAAGGGCAGTCCACTTGATGGGCCTGCTGTGACAGATTAGTTTTCTCTGTCACCATTATGAAGAATTGGATGGTTTCCCGAGTGGCCAAAGGGGGCAGACTGTAAATCTGTTGCAAGTTGCTTCGGTGGTTCGAATCCACCACCATCCATTGTTACAGCGGATTTGCTGTGACGTTGACGCGGGGTGGAGCAGTCTGGAAGCTCGTCGGGCTCATAACCCGAAGGTCACAGGTTCAAATCCTGTCCCCGCTATTCATTGCCAAACTATTAGAATATGGTAAGCTTGCCCAGATAGCTCAGTTGGTAGAGCAGAGGACTGAAAATCCTCGTGTCGTTGGTTCGATGCCGACTTTGGGCACGAAAACCCCAGAATGTGTCACTTGCATTCTGGGGTGTTTTTTATCGCAGAGTCGCCGAACGGAAAATGTCGGCTAAAGCCGACCGGCGACTCGCGGACGGCCAGGCCCGATTGCATCGTCCCTGGCCGAAAAAGGTGCAGAGTCGCCGATAGGTAAGAGTATGGAACGGTGGGAATACGAGCTTAGAGCTGACATTTTTGATGCATTTGCATCCAATAACCGAAAAATGGCATCAGAGCTCATAGAGGATCTGATTAGTAAGAAAAGCGGCGGTCTGTTCTATCGTTACCGCCCGCTTAGTATGCTTGAACTTACCAGTCTCAGGTATGATCAGATATATTTCTGTCGGGCCATCCGCTTTTTCAATCATACTCCTGATGAGGATTGGATTCGCTTCAAGAGCTATGTAGCCTGCTTCACGGATAGGAAGAATTCCCTTAGCATGTGGCATGACTTTGCCCAGGGCGCCAGCGGGATCTGTACAGAATACTCCTACGGGGATATTCAGAAATTTGCAGAAGAGAATGGACTATATTTTTCGCCAATATGCTATCGGGATGGTCCCTTATCACTTACGGGTAAGGTTGCCTCGGTCATGTCTATGGTGACAAAGCCGAAGATCCGGTCCGGTGAGTATGAGTGGCTGCTCTGGAAGGTAGATATGCATTCTTCGGATATAGGAAAGATCATGTCCGGCGTACGTCCGAGAAAGGTCTATATTGGGAGAAATGCAGATTTGGACTCCTTCCTGGTACAGGAGCTAAGAGAAATCGGGGTGGAAAAAGAAATAGAGATTATAGGATGAGGGGATGGAAAGGATTTAAAAATCTTCCTCGATGACCTGCATCTCCAGATAGGTAAAGTCCAATTCCTCAATAAAGCTGTCCTGACGAAATCGGGTCTTGGCGCTTCTCTTGAATTCATTAGTATTGGATTCCAGCCAGATAGGAACACTTAAATCAAGCTCCTGACAGGCAGTGCCAAGAGCTTTTAGGACTTTGTGGGTTCGGGTGTCTTCAGAATAGTCCTCTACAACAGTGTCCTGAATCATTCGATTATTAAGCCACTCTTTAAACCAAATTCTCATTATTCAGTCTTTCCCTACTTTATAATATTCTGCTTATCGAAAAATATGCAGAAAAGAGCTAATGGATTTAGCTTTGCCCTTAATGTCATCTTCATTTTCCTTTAGAAAAGCGGACATTTGCCGGATCTCATCCGGACTAAAGCCCTTATTGGACATGACTTTTCCAGAGGGAATTCGCATTTCCGCTTCATCCATACCGCCTTTTCTATTCCTGCGCTCAAATCGGATACAAACAAAAGCCTTCCCGTTTTTATCATGGAGAATGCCTGAATAGGTCATATTTACTTTTCCCGGATCATATCCATTCATTACTAATCTACCCTATTTGGTCACAAAGTCTGAGAGCTGCAACCCAAATTCTCAAATAATCCCGACGTCATTTAGGTTATCACAAACTATCCTAAATCTTAATATACGATATGCTTTTATAATAGTTGAATGAAGACTACAGTAGGTCTGATTCCGTATCCACAACTTCACTATCCGAATAAATAGTCGTATCCTGAATTGTTTCCCGTATTACCTGAATGCATTCGTCAATATGCTTCTTGATTTGGGAGCCCCAGAAGTGGATGACGGTCCATCCCAAATATAGAAGCTTTTTATCTGACTCTACGTCCCTTTCCATGTTCCGGCTTATCTTTCGAACCCAAAAGTCCCCGTTTTTTCCTTTCATGAGGGTGGGCTTTAGGATTTCCCAATCCTTGCCGTGAAAGAATTCGCTGTCGCAAAAAATTGCGATTCTGTATTTTGTCAGAGCAATATCGGGACTTCCGGGCAGCTTTTTGTAATTCTTTCGATAGCGAAAGCCCTCAGACCAAAGACGCCTGCGTAATGCCAGCTCAATGGAGGTGTCTTTTGACCGGATATGGCTCATGCACTTATGTCTCTGTTCTTTCGTTAACTTGTCCATAATATGAAAAGCCTCAATATCCTGATATTTCCGGAATGTGACAGGGATCCGCACCGGTAAATCCCGCGCTTTAGACGGGGAGAGTATGGTATTAAAGCCTCTGCACAAAATATTATTACAATAATAATATCGGAATTATTATATTATAATAAAGTATAAT
Organism: Lachnospiraceae bacterium; assembly: GCA_024680595.1. GTDB lineage: Bacteria > Bacillota > Clostridia > Lachnospirales > Lachnospiraceae > NK4A144. The sequence goes on from JAILCB010000053.1 coordinate 3,116, forward strand.
GATATTTAAATCAATGATGTCATTATTTAGACATTTGGTGTTCATATTTATAAAAAATAAGTGTATAATGTATGCAATAAGATCTTGTGTCAATTCCAAGAATACTATGTAATTTAAAGGGGGTAAACTCAATGTCCAGGACAGTCAGAAAAGGACGGGATGTGCTGGCTCTAATAAGAACGGGTTATAATACTTTATCCAAATCGCAAAAGGCGGTGGCCGATTACGTAATTTCCAATGCCGAACAGGTTATGACCACTTCTCTGGCGGAGCTGGCTGATAGCTGTAAGGTCAGCGAACCCACGATTTTCCGATTTTTGAGAAAGCTGGGATACGATTCCTATCAGGTATTTAGAGTGGATCTGGCCCAGGCCCTTGCAGAGGGCAGGAACGAGAATTTTTATTCGGAGATTGAAGGGGATGACAACGCGGAAAGCGTCAGAGATAAGGTGCTGGCATTTACAATGCGCTGCTTTGAAGACAGTAAGCAGATTATTAGCGCTGAGAGTCTGGATATTCTCTCAAAGAGGATCGATAAGAGCCGAAATATTGTGACGGCGGGTATAGGATCTTCCTATTCTATGGCCTATGACCTCTATCATAAGCTAATGCGGCTGGGAATACTGAGCCAGGTAACCCATGATCCTCATATGCTCAATATTCTTTGCTCCAGGCTTACGGATCAGGACACCCTCATTTGCTTCTCCCACTCCGGAGAAAGCCGGGAAATCCTGGATGCAATGCGGATTGCCCATGAGGCCGGAGCTTATACGGCGGCCATCACCAGCTTCAAGAACTCATCTGCAGTTCAGATGGCGGACTGTACCATACTCAGCTCCTCCTATGAAACCCAGTTTCGGGCGGACTCTATGACATCCAGAATTCTTCAGCTCAGCATAATTGATATGATTTACATTCGTCTGGTGTTGGCAGACCAGAGGAGACGCCAGGAGGAAATTAATATGTCCCGCCTGGCCGTTGCAAGAAATAAAACTTAAAAAAATTATATAATGATTCCATGAAAACGCTTGACTAAACCTTGTGCTTTGTGCTACTATGGACAATGCTCTATTTTGGCGATTTATGCTATGATGAAAGAACGAGGTGAAACGTTAATGGAAAAAAACAGGATTTATCCGGTCCGGAACGGGAAAGCGATGCGCATGAGCTTCCAGAGAAACCAGGATGTGCTGGAAATGCCAAATCTAATCGACGTCCAGATATCGTCCTATAAATGGTTCATTAAGGAAGGGTTGAAAGAAGCCTTTGCGGACATCTCACCTATTGTGGATTACAGCGGCAACCTCAGTATGGAGTTCGTCGATTATGATTTTTCAGAAGACGACGCTAAATATTCAATTAACGAGTGCAAGGCCAGGGACGCTACCTATGCTGCCCCCCTCAAGGTAAAGGTACGGTTATACAATAGCGAGAACCCGGAAGATGATATTAAAGAGCATGAAATCTTCATGGGTGATCTGCCTATAATGACAAAGACAGGCACCTTTGTCATCAATGGTGCAGAGCGAGTCATTGTCAGCCAGCTTATTCGGTCTCCGGGTATATATTACAAGGTCGAACATGATAAGCTGGGAAAGAAGCTTTTCAGCTGTCAGGTTATACCCAATAGGGGCGCCTGGCTGGAGTACGAAACAGATGCCAATGACATTTTCTATGTTCGTGTAGATAGGAACCGAAAGGTTCCTGTTACGGTACTAATTCGTGCCATGGGCATCGGAACAGATGAAGAGATTCTGGAATACTTCGGAGACGAGCCAAAGATTCGGGGATCCTTTACAAAGGATGGCGCCAAGAACAGCGTCACGGGACTGATGGAGCTCTATAAGAAGATCCGTCCGGGCGATCCTGCGGCCGAGGAGAGCGCCAGAAGCCTTATTGAGGGCATGTTCTTCGACTCCAGGCGTTATGATCTGGCCAAGGTAGGAAGACACAAGTTTAATATAAAGCTATTGCTAAGAAACCGTATTGTTGGACATGTTCTGGCGGAGGACGTCATAGATCCGTCAACGGGCGAAGTGGTTCATGTGGGTAAGGTCAAGGCTTTGACAGGAACCGAGGTAACCAGGGCCCTGGCAGATGAAATCCAGAATTGTGCCGTGCCCAGCGTTATGATCCAGACCGCGGAGCGCAATGTCAAGGTGCTTTCCTCCATGATGGTGGATATTAACCACTATGTCAGCTTCCCCAAGGGAGAGACGGCAGAGGATTATGGCATTACGGAGCTGGTATATTACCCTGCCCTGGCTGAGATAATGGACAGCTATGATACTCCCAAGGAGCTTAGGACTGCCATCAGGAAGAATGTGTCCAAGCTGATTCCAAAGCATATCACCAAGGACGATATATTTACATCCATTAATTATAATATTCATATAGAGTATGGGATTGGCACCAAAGACGATATCGATCATCTGGGAAACCGCAGAATTAAGGCTGTGGGAGAGCTTTTGCAGAACCAGTACCGTATCGGTCTCTCCCGTATGGAGAGAGTGGTCCGGGAGCGTATGACCACACAGGATCTGACCACGATTACCCCCCAGGCCCTTATTAATATAAAGCCTGTGACTGCGGCTGTGAAGGAGTTCTTCGGTTCCTCCCAGCTGTCCCAGTTCATGGACCAGAATAATCCGCTGTCTGAGCTTACCCATAAGCGCCGTCTTTCCGCTTTGGGACCCGGCGGTCTGACAAGAGACCGGGCGGGCATGGAGGTTCGGGATATTCACTATTCTCACTATGGCAGGATGTGCCCGGTAGAGACTCCTGAAGGCCCGAATATCGGACTGATTAACTCCTTAGCCTGCTTTGCCAGGATAAATGAATACGGCTTTATTGAGGCTCCTTATCGCAAGATCGATCGCAGTGATCCGGAGAATCCCGTGGTCACCAATGAAGTCATTTATATGACTGCAGATGAGGAGGATAATTACCATGTAGCCCAGGCTTCCGAGCCTTTGGACAGCGAGGGCCACTTTGTACACCGTATGGTTTCCGGCCGTTATAGGGATGAGACCCAGGAATATGAGAGAAATGCCTTTGAATATATGGACGTTTCCTCGCGTCAGGTCTTTTCCGTGGCAACGACCCTGGTACCCTTCCTGCAGAATGACGACCCCACCCGTGCCCTGATGGGATCAAACATGCAGAGACAGGCGGTTCCCCTTTTGGTTACGGAGAGCCCTGCTGTTGGTACGGGTATGGAGAGGAAGGCTGCCGTTGACTCTGGCGACTGTGTCGTTGCGGAGAAGGACGGAAGGGTGACATATACGGATGCCGGCAAGATTATCATCGAGAATGATGACGGCACAAAGAACGAGTACCCTCTTCAAAAGTTTATGCGGTCCAATCAGTCCAACTGTTATAATCAGAGGCCGATTGTGAAAAAGGGAGATCGCGTTGAGGCGGGAGAGGTCATTGCGGACGGCCCTTCTATCTGCAACGGAGAGCTTTCTCTGGGAAAGAATCCCCTAATCGGATTCATGTCCTGGGAAGGATATAATTATGAGGACGCCGTTCTTTTGAGTGAGCGTCTGGTGGAGGAGGATGTTTATACATCCATCCATATAGAGGAATATGAGTCAGAGGCCAGAGAGACCAAGCTGGGACCCGAGGAGATTACCCGGGATATTCCCGGCGTCGGCGAGGATGTATTAAAGGATCTGGATG
>JAILCB010000059.1 GCA_024680595.1 Lachnospiraceae bacterium
TTTGCTGGGGCAGGATAAGTCTGCCTTTAGGGGCCGAGGCATCAATGGGTATCACCAAAACCACAGTATCCCCGGGCTCCACCAGATCTGAAGCCAGGGGTCTCATCCTCTTTTCCGCAGAAGACAGCCGGAAAAGCTTATCCAAAAGCTCCCCAATCCCCATCCCGCTTTTCGCTGAAAGCCGGATAAAATCTTCGATTGCTGCCCCACTCGCTAAAGCCGCGGCCACTTCAGAAGTACCGGCCTCTCCAGGACTTCTGGACTCCTCAGGACTCTCGGCCTCCTCAAGACTTCTAGACTTCTCAGGACTTCCGGACTTCTCAGGACTTCCGGACTTCTCAGGACTTCCGGGCTTCTCAGGACTTCCGGACTTCTCAGGACTTCCGGACTTCTCAGGACTTCCGGACTTCTCAGGACTTCCGGACTCTCCAGGACTTCCGGACTCTCCAGGATTTCCGGACTCTCCAAGGACTTTTTCCGATATTGGACTCCTGTCGCTTTCACATTTATCCCTCGACAGGGCAGCTATTCCAGCCTCTCCAAAAGCTTTTTCTGGGGACAAACCCATGTCGCCCTCACATTTATTTCTCACCTTAGCCAGGGGAATTCCCAGCTTTTCCGCCCTTTTCAGGAAATCCCGCTCGCCCTGATCCAGGTCATCCTTATCCGTGACAAAAACCGCAATATCAGACCTGCGAAGAGCCTCATAGGTCTTTTGAACTCTCTTCTCTCCTAACTCCCCCTCGTCATCCAGACCTGCCGTATCAATGAGAACCACCGGTCCCATAGGCAGAATCTCCATTGCCTTGTATACAGGATCCGTAGTCGTGCCTGGAGTATCCGACACAATGGAGAGCTCCTGATGAGTCAGGGCATTGACAAGACTAGACTTGCCCGCATTTCTCCGTCCAAAAAAACCAATATGCAGCCGCCCCGCCGAAGGGGTCTCATGTAATCCCGCACCTGCCATATCAAATCCTCCTTGTCAAATCTCATCCAGAGCAGAACCATCTGTCTCAGATTGAATCCTACCCTTCCTATTAACTCCAGAGCGAGTGTCAAAATTTTGTATCCGTGCCTAAGATCGCCACTTTCATCCGATTTAGGCAACACTTTCGCTTTCCGGCCCACCGCCAGCGAATGCCAGAATTCCAAATCTGTGCCTAATTCAACCATTTCAGCCAATTTAGGCACTCTTTCCTGATTCAAATCCCTTCTCCACACGGCTGCTCGACCTTCCACAGGCGGCAAACTTCCTGTTCCTGTGCCTAAGATCGACACTTTCATCCGATTTAGGCAACACTTTCGCTTTCCGGCCCACCGCCAACGAGCACCAGAATTCCAGATCCGTGCCTAATTCAACCATTTCAGCCAATTTAGGCACTCTTTCCTCTTTCCGGCCGTCCGAAGTTTCGAAACGAAACCACAGTTCCGTGCCTAAACCATATGATTTCTTTCGATTTAGGCAAAGTCCCAGATTTTGAGAAGAAAGGTTAAATGCCCCTCCATTCAAAAAAGGGCAATGCATACAGAATATAGCCTCGGCATAATATCCTGTATGCACTCCCCCAACACACAAATCCAGCCCCGGTCAGTCAGTGAAGAAAATAACTCTTTACCGGCCTGTAGCCAATATTGCCCAGCAATTAATAAGGAAATCTTCTCTATGAGATGGTCGATGTACTCTCATAAAAGGCCAAACCACGGCCAATCTTTCTCTAAACCGGAAATCTAGAATACGGCCTTTTCAGCAATAGAAAGCAGTCCTAACCACTACCAGCCTCCCCCTTTAGAGCAGGAAATCTAGAATACGGCCTTTCCAGCAATAGAAAGCAACCCTAACCACTGCCAGCCTCCCCCCTAGAACCGGAAATCCAGAATACGGCCTTTCCAGCAATAGAGAGCAGGCCCAAACCACAGCCAACCTTCCCCTTAGAACCGGAAATCCCTTTCCCCGCCTACAATCCTGGTTAAATAGTCGCCTGCGGCCTTCCTGACTCCGGGATTAGGGATATTCTCCAGCTCCTTTCGAATCAAGGTTTCACCCAGAGCCCTGGTCTTCTCCGAAGCGTAGTCAGAGAGATACTCCTGCAGGGTCATAAGGGCATTGGGATGACAGCAGTTCTGAATTTGTCCTGTCTTGCAAAGACTCATAAAGCGGTCTCCCGTTCTCCCCGCCCTATAGCAGGCCGTACAGAAAGAAGGGATGAAGCCCATGTCCATGAGCCAGTAGATGACCTCGTCCAGAGTCCTCTGATCCGATACATCAAACTGCTCCGTATCATGGGGTCTCTCCTCGGTCTCATATCCGCCCACGGAAGTCCTGGAAGCCCCGCTAATCTGGGAGACTCCCAGATGCAGCACCTTCTCCCTGACCTTCTGGCTCTCTCTGGTAGAAATAATCATTCCGGTATAAGGCACCGCAATCCGAATCAGGGCGCAGAGCTTGGCAAAGGTCTCATCGGAAATTCCATTATCAAAAATATCCGGATCGATATCATCGGCCCTCTTTACCCTGGGAACACTGATGGTATGGGGACCCACCCCGTGTACTGCCTCCAGATGCTCCGCATGCATGAGAAGTCCTGCAAATTCATAGCGGTAGCGGTCCAGTCCGAAGAGAACGCCCAGTCCCACGTCATCGATGCCGCCCTCCATGGCCCTGTCCATAGCCTCCGTATGATAATCATAATCATGCTTAGGGCCTGTGGGATGAAGCTTCAGATAGGCTTCCTTGTGGTAAGTCTCCTGGAAAAGAATGTAAGTGCCAATGCCCGCATCCTTTAAGCGCTTATAGTTCTCCACCGTGGTAGCGGCAATATTCACATTCACCCGCCGGATTGCCCCGTTCTTGTGCTTTACCGAATAAATCGTATCGATGGATTCCAGGATATATTCGATGGGGTTGTGAACCGGATCCTCTCCGGACTCGATAGCCAGCCTCTTATGGCCCATATCCTGAAGGGCAATGACCTGCCGGCGAATCTCCTCCTGGGAAAGCTTTACCCTGGGAATAGTCTTATTCACCGTGTGATAAGGGCAGTAGAGACAGCCGTTCACACAGTAATTAGATAGATATAGAGGCGCAAAGATTACAATGCGGTTTCCGTAGAAGGCCAGCTTAATTTCCTCCGCCAAAGCATACATCTTCTTCATCATGGCAGGATCCTCGCAGGCCAGAAGAACCGAAGCCTCTCTATGGGACAGGCCTGCACAGTGAACCTCCTTACCCTGCCAGACCGGCTTGGCCTTAGCGAGAATCTCCTCTATCAAAGGGATATTATCCTTATTCTCATCCGCATAGGCCAGAGTATCCAGAATTTCCTTGTGATCAATAAAGTCATCTGCTTTCAGTGATTTAGGGTCATACATTTTCATTCTCCTATTTTAACTATCTAGAGTCCTTATATACGGACTCCCCTTCGAGCTAGAGCCAATATAATAAATACTATAGAAATTATACGTTTCCTTAAATCTATTATCAAGGATAATTTCAGATCCTGCCAGCTATCTCAGGACTCTCCCCTCAAGCAATCTGTCACGAATTCTCCGGAGAAAGAACGGGCCCGGCCGCACCCGGCCGTCAGGTTTCATGGTGTTCACAAGAATGCACTTAATAGGACATCCATGCGCCGGGGCGGGCTGTGTCCCTCCTAGGTTCATGGTGCTCACAAGAATGCACTTAATAGGACATCCATGCACCGGGGCGGGCTGTGTCCGTCCCAGGTTCATGGTATTCACAAGAATACAATTTATAGTACATCAAAGCGCCGGAGCGGGCTATGACCGTCCCAGGTTCATGGTATTCCCAAGACTGCAATTAATAGGACAGACTCTCGTCAGAAGGACCGGCTTCAGCCTAAGACAGGATAAATGCTTATTTTTTTATTATTATCAGAAGAGACAGACTAAAGTTCAGATTTACTATAGCTCCTGTGATCTCCTCTGGATTCTGCAGCGGTAAGCCCACAGACCCGTATCCTTTCCTTCAAATCCGCTAATCCCTCCGCTGCTTCCACCCCGGTGCTAGCCTTATTATCATATAATGAATACTTGCTCCGGGCCTCTTTTGGAGAAAGGTTCGGCATCACCACATTAGCTCCCGCCATGAGTCCTAATTCCCTGCCCAGAGGATGAATAGTAGCTAAGGCCGTTGTGGCAGGAAGAAGGACATCCGGTAATAGAAGGCGAATCAGGGCCAGGAAAAATATGGTCAGGAAAAGCCCCCCGGCCGGCCTGTTCCCAAAGGGCGTATCATGATGGGGAATGAAGGGGCCTATTCCTATCATTTGAGGCGAGAGCTCCTGGAGGAAGAGGAGATCCTCCGCCAGGGTCCGGGCTGTCTGATAGGGGGAACCCACCATGAAGCCCGCCCCCACCTGATAACCTATATCCTTTAATTCATAAAGGCACTTGACCCGGTTACTATAGCTCATGAAAGAAGGATGCAGCTTTCGGTAATGCTCTTCATCCGCGGTCTCGTGCCTCAACAGATATCGATCCGCTCCGGCCTCATGCCAAAGCCTATAGTCTTCCCGCTCCCTCTCTCCAACGGAAAGCGTGACGGCGCAGTCGGGGA
>JAILCB010000072.1 GCA_024680595.1 Lachnospiraceae bacterium
TGTATTTCAAAGATGGTTCAATAAAAAGCAACAAAGCCCAATTAGGCGGCGGGATTTACAATCGTTCGATATTTAATTTTTACGATGGATCAATAGAGTCTAATGAGGCCACCGTGAGCGGCGGCGGCGTTTTCAATGCAAAAATTTATAATTGTTGTGGCGGCACAATAAAGAATAACATAGCCACCGTGAATGGCGGTGGCGTTTACAATGACCCTTCCAATATGCTTCTATTGAATCCAGAGGGGTATAAATATTTAAATGCATATAAGCTTTTCATATTCAATAACAGTCCTGTAATATGTGATAATTTCGCAGGGTCTTACGGCAGCCGGCATAAGGATAATTTATATCTTCAGAGCGGATATATATCTGTTAATAGTATCACAGGCGGTCAGGTCGGCGTGACGATCAGTGATAAATTAATGGAAATTAATAAGGTGTTTGTTTACAGCTGGCAGCAAAAACAATTCACCTTTTCGAACGGGATATTCACCAGTGAATTAATTAAGGAGATTGATCCGTCTAAGGTGTTTATCTCTGACGATGATTCCCTGAGTGTTTTTGTAAGCTCAAATGAGTTATACCTGGATGAATACTATTCAGTAAAGCTTGATACCATGGGGGGAGACAGTCTGGACCCGATTAAGGTAGCAAAAACCAATCCGGTACTGGGCACACTGCCTGCCGCTACCAGAGAAGGTTACACTTTTGACGGCTGGTGGGACCAGGATTATAAGGTAGCCTATGACTCTGATTCTGTTGTGACTGGGAGCATCACCCTCTATGCTAAGTGGGAAAGTGATAGTCCCGGTGAAGAGGGGAAGGGGATTATCTCCCGGAATTCGGTTTCCATGGACAAGGTGACACTGGTTTCCGATTATGAAGTGACATATCCCAGCCTCATGCCCTATTCTTTTAATAAGGCTAAGTCAAAGGACTTCTATCGGATATTCGGGATGACGGTGTCCTCCAATACAAGCACGGGGGTGGAATACGCTGTCACCAAGGGCAAGCTTGTAGTGGTGAAGATAAAGGACGGGGACGGAACCTATACCCTGGACCATTACATCCAGATAACCGGCCTTACCCCCATGGAGAATGGGCAGCTAAAGACCACCCTCACTAAGGAGGAGAAAAAGGCGGCGAAAGTCCTGGCCAAGGAACTGAAGGCGGCTACCAAGGTGGACAAAAAAGCGGCCAAGACCGGCGTGGGCAAGTCAACAGCCGGCATTCATGTAGAAATGTATCCTTATACCCTGTCGGAGGAGAATGTGTCCGATGCGGACAACGGTTTGAAGAACCTGGTGCTTTCCGGCAAGTTCGGCAGCTACCAGCTCAAATATACCTACAGCAAGACAAACAAAAAGGGTAAGGTCAAGGACGGCAAGAAGGACGCCCAGAAGGATCCCGCGGTCGTCACCTATGACGATAAAACAGGCTTCATTACCGTAAGCTCCTGCGAGATTGAGGGTAAGATTTCTGTAAACTCGGACAAGGTTACAAACAAGACCAAGGATATTAAGTAAGGAAAAGGAAAGCAGCTTGTCGTAAAGAGAAGGGACGGGGCATTGCCTCGGACTATTCTTGAATATACAGTCTCTGGTCGAGAAAGGCCGGAGACTGTATTCTTTCACCAACATATCAAGAATCCGCTAACTATATACTATTACTATCTTCATCCAGGCTTTTTTCTGTGTTTAATTAATTCCCATTGTTTGGCTTACCTTCCTCCCCGCTATTCAAGGGTTTGTTTTTATAAATATTTATAATAATTTTAAGGTATTCAAAGAGCACTATATATTTAGAATCTGTATTGACTTGTGTACAGGTTAATTTTATGGTAGATTAATACATTGTTAAACCACAGGCTTTGATGGCGTTGTTTTGGACTAGAATTCACAGTTGGGGTAACTATGCAAGTAATGAAGGTTAAAACGACTGACTTGCAATTGAGTCATGTCATAGCGGAAGATATTTTTGTTAATCATACATTACTGGTATCAAGGGGCACAAAGGTGTCTTCTGACATATTAAGTAAGTTATATATTTTTAGACAGGATGTAAATGTATATAAGGAAGATGAAAATGAGATTGAGATAGGGACAGAGACAGAGAAACTATCGGATGAGTCAGCCCTAGTTCTTTCTGATAAAATTAAAGAGAGAGCCAGAACTGGTGTAGAATATATGTTTAAATGTGAAAATGCGGATGAGATTGTTTCTACGGCCAATTCTGTTTCTTCTTTACTTATGGAGGAAATTGTCGGCAAATCCGTGATTAATGTTTCTCTTACAGCTCTGCACCTGAGTGATGAATATACTTTTCAACATAGTGTAGATGTTGGTACAATGGCACTCCTGATTGCCAGGAAATTGGGCTATGCGGGGGTAGAGCTTGAACGTGTTGGTTTAGCCGGCATACTGCATGATATAGGCAAGACCAAGATACCGAATTCCATTCTAAATAAGCCGGCGAAATTGACGGATGAGGAGTTTACAATCATGAAGGCTCATCCGGTGTATGGCTATCAGATGCTGGTAGAGTCTAAGGATATAGAGGAGTATGTTCGCCAGGGCGTATTACAGCATCATGAGAAGTATGATGGTTCCGGGTATCCCTTGAAATATGCAGGCAATAAGATTAATATGATTGCCCGTATTCTGGCAGTGGCGGATGTTTACGATGCTCTTGTAACAGAGAGACCTTATAAGAAGGGTAAAAGTCCGGAGATAGCCTTAGAAATGATGTTTGGTATGCATAATCATTTTGATATTAGAATTGTTCAGGCTTTTCTAAATACCATAATTTTGCATCCTGTCGGTGAACATGTTTTTCTTAGTAATGGGGAGGAGTGTGTTGTGGAAGCTCAGAATCAGGGCTATCCCCTGCGACCCGTATTAAAGAGCGTATCAAGCAAGCAGGTTTATGACCTGGTTGATCCCAGTTGTCTGAGTTTAATAATAGTGACACCGGAGCAATGAGCGTAGGCTATACCCTGGAATGCTATCATCTGACGAAACATCGAATAAAAACAAGACGAGACTTTGGCTCGTAGCCTACAATCGAGTAGGGGAGGAAAGCCCCCCTACTCGATTCCGGCCTCGCCCACATCTCAGGCCCTTAGGGCCTTCGATGATGGGCTGTCGCCAAGGCTTCATCGGGACGCAAGCGTCCCATGAGGCTTTGGCTCCTAGCCTACACAAAGAACCCGGCCGCCATTATCCTTTATGGCGGCCGGGTTCTTTTCCGTTATTATCTTGCCTGTAAGGAACTTTAGGAAAAAACATAAGAAATATGGTGACCTATTTATATTGACGAACAGGGGGGTTTGTTTTAAAATACAAATCGAATTTTAATAAAAATGATATATGGTCCGGGATGTATTATACATCCCGGGTTTGCTATGTGAAGTCTGGTAAAGATTGCTAAGGAGAAATTAGATGAAAAAGAGAAGAATTTCATTAATACACTTAGTAGTATTTGGACTTGCTTTGTGCATGTGCTCATGTGCAAGCAGTCCGGGGCAGGATAGAAAGCTGGTAAAAGAGGGTTCGCTCTGCATGGCGACCAACGCCTATTTCCCTCCTTATGAATATCATAGGGGAGGTGAACTTGACGGCATCGATGTGGCGATTGGAAAAGTCATAGCCGAAAAGATGGGATTGGAATTAAAGCTCAATGACATGGAATTCGATGAGGTAATAAACAGTGTAAGGAATGGTGAATCTGATATTGCCATATCCACACTTACCATTACCGATGAAAGGAAGAAACTGGTGGATTTTTCAGAACCGTATGCATCTGGAATTCAGTCCATCATTGTAAGAGTCGATTCCCATATTACGAGTGAGGATGATCTGGCCAATGCTAAGAAGATTGGCGTGCAGAAAGACTCTACAGGGGAAGCCTATTTCATCAGTAATTATGGGGATAGCAAGGTCGTGTCCTATGATAAGGTCAGCACATCCCTCTTGGATCTGAATTCGGGCGCTATTGATGCCATAGTTATCGACCGCGATGTGTCATTAAAATACGTCGAGGGAAGGATGGACTTAAATGTATTGGAAACGGGCGCTATAGAGGAAGAATATGGAATTGCCATTACCAAGGGTAATGATGCCTTAAGGGATGAGATCAATGCTATCCTTAAGGAAATGAAGCAAAGCGGCGAGCTGGAGAAAATTATTAGTAAATATGTGGCGCCGGCAGAAGAGTGAGTTTTTGTAATGTAGACGATTGTTCCAGTTGCCTTGTCGCTTCCCTCTGAAACCGCCAATACTATACGATTTTGCCTGGAATCTGACGGGATTTCAGAAGAGCTCTGGTGTTGTAGTAAAGAATTGGAACATAATTAAATTGACCCGCCCTGGCAGCCTGTTAAGCAGGAAGCGAAGGTGGGTCAATTTTTTTTTATTACAGCCTTACTCAGCAGCCGCGGTGAAGCCAGTGTTTGGATGGCCTTACTCAGCAGCCGTAGTGAAGCCGGTGTCCTTGGATACCCAATAGAAGTCTGAGGTGTGACTGGTTACACCGGTCACATTGCTCTTGGTCACGAAGTTCATGATGGGGTAGCAGAGATAGATGCAGGCGCTGTCATCCATGAGCTTCTGCTCGATATCCTTGATGATCTGAATTCGCTTGTCAATATCGAAGGTCACATTCAGCTCTTCAAAGAGCTTGTCCACTTCGGCACTGCTGTAACCGCTTAGGTTATAATTGGGATTATCGGCGTCATAGGTCTTGAAGTAGGACTTTAGGCCGTTCTCGGGATCTCCGGAGCTGGCCATGGAAATACTCATAAGGAGAATATCATATTCCCCGGTAGTCAGCATATTCCAGGCGGTGGACTGGTCCAGATTGTTGATTTCCGCATTAATGCCAACTTCCTTTAGACTGGCCTGCATGGCCTGTCCCAGAAGGGGAATCTCTACCCGGGAGCCGTAGACGGTGATGGGAATCATAAGGGCCTTGCCGCTTGGATCCTCTCTAAAGCCGTCTCCGTCCTTATCGGCATAACCTGCCTCATCCAGGAGCTTTTTGGCTCCCTCCAGGTCATAGGCGTTGATGTCATTTAGCTCATCGTAGCCATAGGGCAGGGAAGAGGTTAAAGGAGTCTTGCCGGGAATGAACTGACTATAAAGGAGGGCCGAACAGTAAGTAGGACGGTCCAGGGCCCGAATGACGGCCTGGCGCAGCTTTTCGTCATTGAGGATTTTGCCGTCTGCCTGATTCATGAAGCCAAAGGTGGTTCTGCCACTGGGGGATGTAAGTACGGCATAGTCAGGATTATTGGCGAAGCTGGCCACGTCTGCCACATCCAGGGAATAGGCCGCATCTAGCTCTCCATTCTGCATGGACATGGATAAGGTCACTGTATCCGCTATGATCTGGAAGTCGATTCCGCCAATCTTTACGTCTCCGTCCCAATAATTCTCGTTGCGTACAACGGATGTGTCATGAGATACGGGATCAAAGGCGCTGAAAACAAAGGGACCTGTACCGATGGGGCCTTTCTCCTTGATGTCGGAAATATTCTCGGTGTCATAGATTACGAAAACCGGGTCTGCAAGGAGATAGGGCATGATGGGAACCGGATCCTCTGTGGTGATGGAGAGCTTTTGTCCGTCCGCCTTGATTTCCTTTAATTTAAAGAAGTTTCCGGCAGTTGCGGAATCGGAAATGGCTCGCTCCATACTGGCCTTTACCTTCTCTGCCGTGAGAGGGGTGCCGTTGGAGAAGGTTACATTGTCCTTGATGGTGAAGTTCCAGGTAAGCTTGTCCTCAGAAACATCATAGCCTTCCTCCACCAGCCAGGGAGAAGGAGTCATATCCTCATTAAATTTCATCAAGGTCTCGCAAACGCCGTAACGCAGCATATACCAGTAGTCATAGCCGTTGACAGGGTCCAGGGTTTCGGAGGACTGGGGAGTGGCAATTTTCATAATGGTGTCACTCTTCTCGGCTCCGCTGGTGGGAACATTGGTGGTAGTGGAAACCTTGGTGGAGTCAGGGGCTGCCGTTGCGGCAGTGTCACCCGCACCTCCCGCTGCCTCGGAGGCTGCCGGAGCCGCGGCCTGTCCTGATGGAGCTGAGCCACAGCCTGCCAAGGCCATAGCGGACAAGGTCAGACATAAAACAATGGATAGAAGTTTTCTTTTCATGGACCTTCCTTTCTGTTGTAGTCCTTTACAACAAAAGCATAAATGGTTATTTTGTCCGGAAACCGAACAAAAGTAGAAGTTTGTTCAATTATCATATATTGTTTCAGAAATAGCAATAGAATGTTTTGGATTTTCCGCACTATTTAACTGCTTGAAGATCCAGAAAATACAATTATCGATTAATGGGGCAGGAGTGGACGAGGATTTGGCGGCCTTGAAGGTCAATTCTGGGTAAACAGTTCAGGAGTGGACGAGGATTTGGCGGCCTTGAAGGCCAATTCTGGATTCAATCTTCAGATTTACTTAATCTATATTACACAAAATCATCACTTTATTTACAAGATTTGGACAAAATTTTAGATTAATATAGCCTGCGTAGTCGAGCTTGAATCATTACGGACAAGATTACGAGAGAATAAGAATTCAAGGAAAGGGGAAGGCTATGATTAGAAAGGATATTAGGAAAGGAAAGTGGCTGGCGGAATTCATGTCAATTATTCTGGCGGCCTCTCTTATGGCAGGATGCGGAGCGGCAGGTCCCGGAGGGGGAGCGGCCAAGGACATGAAGGATGCGACCATTATTAGTTCGGAGGCGGATGAGAGCGAAAGCAGCAAGGAGCTTTATGAGAACTCCGAGGACGGCGGCCATGCCATCCTGGCGGATGGAGAGACTGCCGAGTACTCCGATATTAAGGTGGAAAAGACCGGCGAATCCGAGGGAGACGAGGCGGATTTCTATGGAGAGAATTCAGCCATCTTCGCTACTAATGGCGCATATCTGACACTGTCGGACATTGAGGTCCATACCAATGGAACCCACGCTAATGCGGTATTCTCCTATGGGGAGGGCACTACGGTAGATATCTCAAATTCTGAGATTGAGACCGAGGGGAACTGTTCCGGAGGACTGATGACCACGGGAAACGGAACCATGAATGCCACGGATTTAACCATTCATACCACGGGAAATTCCTCCGCTGCCATCCGGTCTGACAGAGGCGGCGGCAAGGTGACGGTTACGGGTGGTGACTATACCACAGACGGAACCGGGTCTCCGGTCATTTATTCTACTGCGGATATCACGGTGGAGGATGCTAATCTGGAATCCACCGCATCCCAGGGAGTAGTTGTGGAAGGTCAGAATTCTGTCACCTTGAAGGATGTGACGCTGGAAGCTGACAATAATACGAAGAATAGTGATAAATCCGACACCTACCAGGCGGTCATGATTTATCAGTCCATGTCGGGAGACGCGGATGAAGGAACAGCCTCCTTTACTATGGAAGGCGGCAGCCTGAATAATGCCAACGGGGATATTTTCTTTGTGAATAACACGGTGGCGGACATCAATCTGAAAGATGCGGATATTAATAATAATGGTGATGGCGTGTTCCTGAGGGCTGCGGCTGCGGGCTGGGGAAATGAAGGCTCTAATGGCGGAAATGTGAATCTGAAGGCGGATGGACAGACTATTGAGGGCGATTTGCTTACGGATGATGTTTCTACCCTAAACCTTTATCTCTCAAATGGCTCTACGCTGGATGGGGCTATTAATCCGGAGGAAACGGAGGGCCAGGTCTATGTGGAGCTGAAGGATGGGGCAGTCTGGACCCTGACAGGAGATTCCCATATCAGCAGCCTGACCTGCGACACGGATTCCATTGATTTGGACGGACACAAGCTCTATGTGAATGGTACTCTTTATGAGGAAGGAACGGCTTCGGAAGGAGAGGCTGTGGAGGCTAAGGTGTCTGAGGGCGGTCAGGGAGGTCCCGGTGGAACTCCTCCTGACGGAAATGGCGGGCCTGGCGGCCAGGGTGGCCCCGGCGGAGAGTCCGGCTCTGAAGGTGGCCCCGGAGGAACTCCTCCTGATGGAAATGG
>JAILCB010000073.1 GCA_024680595.1 Lachnospiraceae bacterium
CGCAAGGTCTCCTCTATCAGCTTCTTAGTGTAGGCTTCCTTAGGAGAGTAGAAAACGTCCTCCATCCTTCCCTGCTCTATAATCCACCCGTCCTTCATGACGGCCACATGGGTACAGAGATCCTGCACAATCCCCAGATTATGGCTAATATACAGCAGAGTCAACTTATTCTTGTCACAGAGCTCATCAATAAAGGTGATAATCTTCCTCTGATTGATGGCATCCAATGAAGTGGTGGGCTCATCGGCAATTAACAGCTTGGAATTAGATTCCAGGGCCATGGCGATGGCTATCCTCTGCCTCATGCCCCCGGAAAGCTGGTGGGGATACTTTTTCAAAACCTCCCTGCCTCCGCTAAGTCCAAAGCGTTCCATTTGCTGTAGGATACGCTCCTGTATTTCTTCCTTGCCAAGCTCCTTTCTGCTATGCAGACGAATGGTCTCCCCCCACTGTTTTTCAATTTTCTCGAAAGGATTCAGGGCATTGATGGAATCCTGTAATATAAGGGAAGCCTTCTCCGAGCAATAGAGATGCCTGTCCTTATAGGGCATTTTCAGGAGATCCGTCTCACTTCCGTCCGGTTCCCGATAGAAGATACTGCCTGTCATTTCCATGCTCTTTTCAGGCAGAAGGGAGGTCAGGGCATACATGGTCATACTCTTTCCCGCTCCAGATTCTCCGGCAATCCCCCATTTCTCCCCCTGCCTCACCGTGAGATTGATATCCCTTAATATAGGAATCCGGTTCTTCCCCTTGACCACAGATAGATTCAGGTGTTCTGTCCTCACCGTGATATTATGGGGAACAGAATCCTCCGGCTTTACTGCTTCAAAGTCCTTTCCTTCTTTATTCAAAACGGCCATACGCCGTCTCCTTTCTATATCCAAGCCCATAGTAATAAAGACTAATGCTGCTTTCGTTAGTTTTTTGAAAAGCGAAAACGTTTTTACATAATTACGGACCAACTGGTTAATACCTGCTCCCTGCCTTTAAGCATAAATCCAAGTCTTGAATCCATTCTCAAATCATACAAATCATCGAGACTCATTTTCCGCCCCCTGCATAAACGCGGGCAGAATTATCATGCGCACTAAATTCTGATATGCAATAGACTGCCCCCTGCATAAACGCGGGCAGAATTGTCATGCGCACTAAATTCTGATATGCAATAGACCGCCCCCCTGCATAAATGCGGGCAGAATTATCATGCGCACTAAATTCTGATATGCAATAGACCGCCCCCCCTGCATAAATGCGGGCAGAATTGTTATGCGCACTAAATTCTGATATGCAATAAACTGCCCCCTGCATAAACGCGGGCAGAATGTGAAGCATATGCTAAAAAGGACAAGTTATGTGAACCTGCGTCTGATAATTGCTTCCCCTTAATCAAACAAAGTCACAGCCTCTTCCGCCCCTGATCTGCTGTCAAACATGAGGTGGAATAGAATTGTGAGGATGGCAATGGCCGCCGCAGGGTAAATAACTAGCATAGGATAGGATGTGAGGTAGGCCCTATATTGATAAAGCAGGGTTCCCCAGTCCGGATTGGTGATATCCGTCCCCAGGCCGATAAAAGCCAATCCCGCATATTGAACCGTCACATTTCCCGCCTTGTTTCCCAGAAAAACCAGAAGCTGTCTATAGATATTGGGGACAACATGGAAAATTAGAATAGGGATTTTACCCAGCCCCACCACCTTCTCCGCATCAATAAACTCCTGCTTCTTTAGGCCGTAGGCCAGGTCAAAGGATTGATTCACATATTCCCCCATATTTCCTACGCCAAAAATTACCCCGGCAGTCAGGGGGCTGAAGCCAAAGAGGGCGGAGAAGACCATAGCCATTATGAAAGAGGGAACCACCAAAGTGAAATCCGCCAGAAACTGGATGACACTCCGAATGATGCCGCCCCAGAAAGCCGCAATCATGCCCAGAGCCGTCCCTGCGAAAAAGGATATGGCCATGGACAGGAAGACCACCTCTAGGGTCCGGACCCCTCCCGCTACCAGGAGAGACCAGACATCCCGGCCCAGATTATCCGTTCCCATCCAATGCTCTGCAGAGCTGCCCTCAAAGGTATGAAGCACATCGGTTTTTAGAATGTTCTTTCTGGGCGCAAAGAGCAGAAAGAGTATGAATAGGGCGAATATGGCCGTAATAATGATTTTTCTCTTCATTTCCTTACCTCCTTCTCACATCAATGGCATAGAGCACCAGATTCAGGACCAGGTGGACGAAAAACATCCAGATAATGACAATTAAAATATAGGTCTGAAGCACATTATAGTCCGAATTCTGCATACTGCTGACCAGAAAGAAACTGACTCCGGGGATACTGAAGGCAAACTCCAGCACCGTGCTGCCCCCAAAGACCCAGGCGAAATCCGCTATAACCGTGGATATTAATCTGCAGATAACAGGCTTTGAAGCATGGTGAAAAAGTACTTTCTCCTTGGAAAAGCCCCGGGATACGGCAAAACGCACATAGCTCTTGTCCATCTCCTCCCGAAAGGCATTCCTCACCACCCGGGACAGGATTCCCAGATTATAGAAGGCCGTAATGAGACTGGCAGTAATAAGGGCGTAGGCTCCATTGCCGGTAAAAAATTTAACAGCCTTTAGTTTCACGCTGAAGAAATAGATAATAATGATGGCAAAAATAAAGCTGGGCACCGATTGGGAAAAGATTGACAGGACGGAGCTCAATCTGTCACATATTCCGCCCCGATTCAGGGCTGCCCTATATCCTATGAAAAAGGAAAGAAATGCCGCCACAAGAATGCCCGTCAGACCTATGCAAATGGAATAAGGCAGTTTCTGTATGAACTGCTCCTTTATATCCAAATGAGATTTCAAGGAATAACCCCAGTCTCCCTTCAGGAAGTTTCCAATCCAGGCTGCATATTGAACGGGAAGGGATTCATTGAGTCCCATACGCTCCGTCACATAGGCAATATTCTCCTCAGTTCTGGGCAGATTATAGGATGAGAGCCACCGATCCACCGGACTCGTTGGCATCAGCCTCACCAGGCCAAATATCAGAACCGAGGCCACAAAAAATATTATTATCCATTTCACCAAAAAAGAAATGGCACGTTTCAAGCCGCACCTCCCTTTTCATATAGAGGAAAGAGTCTATCGCTCTTTGTGTATACATGGCTTATAAGGATTATGTTAACCAAAACCCTGCCTGGCCAGACTCTAGCAGCACAAAAAGAGTGTTCCGCGCAGAGCCAGGAATTTCCGAATGTGTATCCTTGATGTGGTCGGAAAATCACGGTATAGCGAATTTCATCGGAAATCCGTTATCCTTACCCGACCAGGCTATCGCAGCAATCGAGTAGGGGAGGAAAGCCCCCCTACTCGATTCCGGCCTCGCCCACATCTCAGGCCCTTCGGGCCTTCGATGATGGGCTGTCGCCAAGGCCTCATCGGGACGCAAGCGTCCCATGAGGCTTTGGCTCCTAGCCTACACAAAA
>JAILCB010000095.1 GCA_024680595.1 Lachnospiraceae bacterium
AAAGAAAAAAATAATTCCAAAAATCAGGAGGTAGTAAAATGAACAAATTTTATCAAACAAACAACGTCGGGATAAGTCCCGCACCCCAACAACCAGTTGTACAGCCAGGTGTGCTAACTGCTTTCCCGCAACAGGCAGTCCCAACAACATCACAACCAAACGAGCAAATCCCCACATATACGCCAGAGCCATACCAAGAAAACAATAATGGCGGCATTGACTGGGATGATGTTATCACCGATGATGGTGGAAAAAACTATATACTATTGGAACCGGGGACATATCAGTTTACTGTGACCAAAATGGAGCGCTCCAGTTTTCCAGGTAGCGATAAAATCCCACCATGCCATAAAGCCGTTTTGACGCTTCAGATCGACACGAACGATGGTCCGACAACAATTAAGACTAATCTTCTTTTATCTAAATCGCTCGAATGGAAATTATCTTCCTTTTTTCGGTCCATCGGCCAAAAAAGAAGAGGAGAAGCTTTGCGTATGGACTGGCAATCCGTCGTCGGAGCAAAAGGCGTTGCATCCATTATACAGCGTAAATATGTGGGGAAGGATTATCAAGAGCATACGATTAATGACGTAGATAAGTACCTGGATCACATAGAGTCAGGAAATAGCGATAGCAAGGGGCCTGAGGATAATTTTTCTTTTGTATCGGATGAGGATGATTTGCCATTCATGTAAAAAACTATTTCAAATGGGGAATCTAATGGTTCCCCATTTGAAAATATATAACAGGGAGGAATAAATTTTTGGATAGACTATTAGATGCGCTCAAAGCCATCCCCGTATCAAAATTAATTTATAGCGAATGGCTTACCATAGGTATAGTTTTATACAATGAGGGTTTCCCTTGCTCAATATGGGATAGCTGGTCACAAGATGATTTACGATACCATCCCGGAGAATGCGAAGAGAAATGGAAAAGCTTTAAAATCGAAAAAAAACAAGTAACCGCTAGGTCGATTTACTACCTCGCTAAGCAATACGGTTGGAAAGATACATGCCAATCAATCGATTGGAATGACATTATTGCTTATGATGGCTACGAGTCTCATCCCCCATCAGTCCGAGATACTTCAAATAAAAGCCTATATCCTGCATCCGACAGTAACCTTACCAAAAATAATTTCACCCCCAAACCTTTTTTCAAGATTTTGATAAATAACGATAACAATATTCATACGCTATCTGATGTGCGTTCTCCATATGATAAGTGGGAACCGGTGCAACAATTAAGGGCTTATATCAGCGCATTATTTCGCCCAAACGAATATATCGGATACGTCACTAATGATGCAATGCAGGACAGAAGTGGACGCTGGTATCCGACAAAGGGTGTGTATTACAGGACAGCGTGCAAATTATTAAGGGATTTAGATAAGTATCCTGACGACCTTGGCGCTTCCGTTGGTGATTGGTTCCCCGAAGCAGGAGCGTGGATACGTATTAATCCATTAGACGGAAGAGGTGTGAAAGATGAAAATGTCGTAGCCTATCGGCATGCGCTCATAGAATCAGATACTTTATCGGTATCTGATCAGGAAAAACTATTTCGGGAACTTCAACTCCCCATAGCAGCCATGGTTTTTTCGGGCGGAAAATCAATTCATGCAACTGTGCTTGTAGACGCTCCAGATTACAAAGAATACCAATCACGAGTCCTACTGCTTTACAACATCCTTGCTGCCTATGGCGTTACTATCGATAAGCAAAACAAAAATCCGTCGCGGCTATCACGCATGCCCGGCGTCACCCGAAATGGGTTACAGCAAAAACTTATCGCAACTAAAATTGGAAAAAAATCTTGGGATGATTGGATAAGATATATATTGCCGTAACTTATTATACAGAAGTACAAAATGTATAAATACTGTTTTGTCATGGATATAATCACTTATCAGTTGGCCGGATCACATTTGATCCGGCTTCTTCTATATTATATATCTTGTTACTGTCAGTAATAAAAAAAATAATCGGACATATTATTTAGACGAATAAAAAAGGTTATCCGCCAGCATATCAGATAGTCTGAATGTTCAAAAAATCCCATAGTCATGAGCAATGATCAATGTAAGGATTCTATGTCTGACTTCTTGGCCTTTGTCCATAAAGATGCTACACTGTTGTCCTCGGAAGAAGTGCAGAATATATATCTGCAAATGAGAAAAAATGAGATAATCAATACTTTTACGTTCCCCGACAAACCCAGTTCTGATGGGTATTATCACCTTAACGTAAAAGACAACACGAAGAAAAGTGGGAGGACACAGCTTAAAGCAAAGACACTCGATGAATTAAAAGAAAAAGCATTTATGTACGAATGCGGACAGAAAAATATCATCAGGAAGCGTTTTGAAAATGTGTTCGAGATGACGATGGACAGCAAGCTGAAATACATTAAGGACAAGGCTAAGCTGGCATCGAGACAGAATACTATCTCCAGGTACCGAAACGATTACATCCGCTTCATCAGAGACACCTGGTTCTCGTCATTATTCATTGACGAAATTAGCCGTAGGGATATCGAGCGCCTGATCGATAAAATCTGTAAGGAAAAAGATGTAAAGCCCCGGGCCCTGCAAGGGTTATGTACAGTACTCTCGATGACGTTCAGTTTTGCATACCGTGAGGAACTGATACCTGATAATCCCTACCAAAAAGTCAATCTTGCCCAATTTAAGGATGTGTTAGACGATACATCAGATGTACGCGAACGCTTACACTCCCAGGAAGAGATCGATGGGATACATGAAAAACTTATGGATAGACAGGCCAAGCATCCTGATTATATCCCTGCATACGCCCTGGAATTTCAGATGCTCATCAAAGCCCGCAGGGGCGAGATACCGCCCCTGATGTGGTCAGATATTCATGATGATGTATCTACACCTTTTATCCAGATATCGCGGGAACTGATAACAGTCAAAAAGGGACCGGTAACCGAAAAGGAATATTTTCTTATATCAGATTACACCAAGACCCACCGCGACCGCCGTTATCCTGTCACCGATGATATGAAAAGATTTTTGGAAAAGCTCCGCAAGGTACATGAGCAATATCACCTTAACAGCGTTTACCTTTTCCCTGCAGAGACTCCGACGGGAACCATTACGAATAATACCGTATATAACCTTTACCGCAGGATCTGTAAGGAACTGTCCATACCTATTTCAAGGGAGCTGATGAGAGGGCCGCATTCCTTTCGTCGTAATGGCATAACCGATTTTGTAAACAATGGCGGCGACCTTATGACGGCATCACAGCTTTATGGAAATTCTCCTGTTGTAGCACGCAAGAACTATTACACTGGCCTTGACATGGAGAATGCGTTGAGGATCATCGAAAAATGCAACGAAAAGAAAACCGGGCAAACGGTAATCATTTAGTAATCACTTGGTAATCAAAAATGGGGTTTGGTAATCAATGATCTGTCGTAAAAGAAAATCCCGAAAGCCTTATTTTTCAAAGCTTTCGGGACTTCAACCAACGAGCGACAGACGGGGCTCGAACTCGCGGTCTCCACCTTGGCAATCAGGCTTTCTTTCTACACACCATATACATAACGTGATATAGCATCGGTTTAGCGAAAAGACAACATATCTTGGTCTTATATAGCGTTGAGTTTACCTTATATAATTTTTCTTCATCAATTTTTCATCAGAAAACAATGCTATGTGCCCCGAAAATCAATATATGTGTTATGCGTACATCAGTTTTCCCTTGGGTTCTGGTATAGTCCTACCATCTTCCTTTGCCACCTCTATCCACTCTGAAATGATGACCTCTGCATTTGCAACAGCTTCAGTTCGTGTTTTTCCGTCAGCCATACACCCGGGAAGCTCTGGAACCTCTACCAGATAGCAATTATCTTCATCAGACCAGTAAATAATCATTTCATACATAATTATTGAACCTCCAAATGACAGGAAAGGATTATATTCCTAACCTGTTTCACCTGATATACTTTTGCATTGTGCCCATCAGGCTGAATGTTGATAATAGGCGTATCATCCCTGCGATAAACATAGTGATCTCCACGGATAGAACACTTGAAACCCATATTATCCAGTAAATTGCACAGATCCGAAAACTTTATATTGTGGTCTCTTTTTCCTGATAAAACATCAGCAAAGATATCATCATATTTTCCCATTCATAATCCCCAACTCTTTAACTATCCATAATTATACAGCTTCCCCCCATCAATAACAAGTTGAACTGAGGGGCATGATGATTCATTCCTTCATGAGGTATCAATACTTTTAATTTATAACACCGCCTGACCAATAGCGCATTTATGCAGTTAGAGCGGTGTCATTACTTATAATCATATGTAACACAATAACAGGGGGTTGAAGTATAAATAACACTTTGTAAAATGGATCATATCGGGCGCCCGATGGAATAATAATGAGGAGGTTCAGTAAATGAACAACATTAAGATCATTTCCATCGGAAAGATAGAAAACAAAGAAGGTAACGTAAGGATAGTTCTTAATCCCGGATATTCCGAAGGGTTGAAAGGGCTGGAAGGATACAGCCACGTGCAGATACTCTGGTGGGCTGATGGCTGCGACAATAAGGATGACAGAGACACACTGGTGATAGAAAAGCCTTACACGAAAGGACTGGATGAGATCGGCGTCTTTGCGACCCGGTCTCCTGCGAGGCCTAATCCAATAGCGGTATCCAATGCGGATATAGCCTATGTTGATATGGAAGAGGGTGCTATTGGCCTGTATTATATCGACGCTATGGATGGAACGGAAGTACTTGATTTGAAACCATATGTACCAAGCATAGACAGGATAGATCAGCCTAAAGTGCCGGTATGGTGCTCTCACTGGCCGAAGTCTTACGAAGAGAGCGGCGGCTTTGACTGGGAAGCAGAATTCAACTTTTAGGAGGCATATATGGCACTTTCAGATTACATCAATAATAAACCGACAATAGAAACAGACAGACTGATCATCAGACCTATGGTATCAACGGATGTTCCCTCGCTGAAAAAATGGATGCCGGACAGAACGATCTACACTTACTGGGGTAAAGCACCGGGCAAGGCTGAAAAGGATCCGGAACTCATGTTTGAAAAAGCTGATAAACCGACAAAAAGCTTTCATCTTGGGATCGCAGAAAAGATAAACGATATGGTGATCGGTGATATCTGGGTATACCTTATTGAAAATGACAGGATGGCACAGATTGCTGTCAGATTATCAAGCGATTTCCACGGCAGGGGATATGGCACAGAAAGTCTCTCCGCAATGACTGCTTTCTGCTTTGAACATACGGAACTTCAAAGGCTGTGGACACAGGTTGATGTGAGGAATAATGCGTCCTGCAGAATGCTCGAGAAATGCGGATATACCATGGAAGGACTGATAAGACAGGGCAAAATGATAAATACCTGGTGTGACTACTATATATACGGGATCTTAGCATCAGATATTCAGTGAAAAATGAGGAACAGGCTCGTAAAGCCCTTGAAGGGTAACCAAAGGAAACCAAAAATAACCAGATTATGAAATAATAAAAAACCCGCAAACCCCGATTAAATCAGGAACTTGCGAGTCTCTCGATAGAGCGATAGACGAGACTCGAACTCGCGGTCTCCACCTTGGCAAGGTGGCGCTTTACCAACTAAGCTACTATCGCATGCACGCTCTTTTCCGCGCGCAAAAAGTAATATACATGAAATGACCTTATTTGTCAAGTGGGAATGTCGGGTTCCTGCTCAGATTTTCCCTTGACACGTGAAGCATCGCAAGAGTATAATGCCTTTGTTGTGGCGAAGTAGCTCAGCTGGCTAGAGCACACGGTTCATACCCGTGGTGTCGAGAGTTCAAGTCTCCCCTTCGCTACTCGAAACCCGCTCT
>JAILCB010000166.1 GCA_024680595.1 Lachnospiraceae bacterium
AAAAAGAGAATTCGAACCAGCGAGAAGAGAGCGGCTCGGAATAAATCCCAGAGATCTGCAGTCAAGACGGCTATGAAGAAGGTTTATGCCGCTGTTGACGCTAATGATAGAGAAGCTGCTGATGCAGCCCTGAAGAATGCAATTTCTGTCGTTGAGAAGGCCGGTTCCAAGGGAATTTATCACAAGAATAATATTTCCAGAAAGGTTTCTCACATGACAAAGGCTGTTAATCAGATGGAAAAATAATAGTGTCACATTGACATCTGACAATGACCGGAATGAGCTCCGGCGGTATCCCTCTGTACCGCACGGAGCTCTTTATTTGAAGGAGACTTATTGTGATGCGTGAGATGGAATTCAAGATGGAGATTGAATATCCGCATATCCGTGAGGGGGCGGAGGTGGAAGTGGAGGAGTCTGAGCTGCAGGGAGGCCTGGTCCTCTACTATACCATTAAGCCTTCTATTGCAATGTCAGGTAATTACAAGCGTCAGGAGGCCCTGAAGGACTTTCACGGCGTCGTTAAGGGGGTTAGGGAAGGAAATGGCGGCGGCTGGTATGTGACCGTGGAATTCCCCTCGGAAGAGTAGAATTTCTTGACTTGGCCGGAAGTTGAAAGCCGGGATAAGAGATTTCGTTAGAAATCGGAATATGTATCGACTAGCCCTTGCGGAGTGAAAGGCCTGCCTCGGTGCCAAGTGAAGGATAGGCCCCGTATTTGGCCGGAATCCCGGTGCACAGATATATTTTGAAATTAGGAATGGAGTGCGATTATGGACGAAGCCCATATCAGAAATTTTTGTATTATAGCTCATATAGATCATGGAAAATCCACCCTGGCTGACAGACTTATTGAAAAGACCGGTCTGCTCACGGCCAGGGAGATGCAGGATCAGGTGCTGGATAATATGGATTTGGAGCGGGAAAGGGGCATTACCATCAAGTCCCAGGCGGTCCGGCTGGTTTATCGGGCTCAGAATGGGGAGGACTACATTCTAAATCTCATTGATACCCCGGGGCATGTGGATTTCCACTACGAGGTGAGCCGGAGTCTGGCGGCCTGTGACGGGGCGGTTCTGGTGGTGGACGCGGCCCAGGGAATCGAGGCCCAGACCCTGGCCAATGTCTATTTGGCACTGGATCATGACCTGGAGGTAATACCCGTTATCAATAAAATCGACCTGCCCAGTGCGGAACCCGATAGGGTTGCCCATGAGATCGAGGATGTGATCGGGATTGAGGCCATGGATGCCCCGCGGATCTCCGCCAAACAGGGGGTGGGCATAGAGGATGTTTTAGAGGAAATCGTGAATAAGCTGCCGCCTCCCTCCGGTTCTCCCGACAAGCCCCTGAAGGCCTTGATTTTTGACTCTCTCTATGATTCCTATCGAGGGGTAATTGTCTTCATGCGGATTGTGGACGGCAGCGTGAAAAAGGGCGATAAGGTCCGGTTCATGGCCACAGGCAGCGTAAATGACGTGGTAGAGGTGGGTACCTTTGGCGCGGGGCGTTTCCTGCCCTGTGAAGAACTGGAGAGCGGTATGGTGGGTTATCTGACCGCCAGCCTCAAGGACCTGAAAGAGACCAGGGTGGGCGATACGGTTACCCTGGCCGATAATCCCTGTGAAGAGGCCCTGCCCGGCTACAGGAAGGTTAGTTCCATGGTTTATTGCGGCATTTATCCCGCTGACTCCGCCAAGTATCCGGATCTCAGAGATGCATTGGAGAAGCTGCAATTAAATGATGCCTCCCTTGTCTTTGAGCCGGAAACTTCCGCAGCCCTGGGATTTGGTTTCCGCTGCGGATTTTTGGGACTTTTGCATCTGGATATTATCCAGGAGAGGCTGGAGCGGGAGTATGACCTGGACTTGGTAACCACCGCCCCTGGCGTTGTCTACAAGATTTTCAAGACCGACGGAAGCGAGATGGAGCTCACCAATCCCGCCAATATGCCGGACCCTTCCGAGATAGAGCATATGGAGGAGCCGGTTGTGGCGGCGGAAATCATGGTATCTACGGAGTTTTTGGGAGCCATTATTAAGCTATGCCAGGAGAGACGGGGAATTCAGACCGGTATGGAATACCTGGAGACCACCCGGGTTCTTTTGAAATACGATCTGCCCCTCAATGAGATTATTTATGATTTCTTTGACGCCCTAAAGAGCCGTTCCAGAGGTTATGCCTCCTTTGACTATGAATTAAAGGGATATGTGCCCTCCGAGCTGGTGAAGCTGGATATTCTCATTAATCGGGAATATGTGGATGCCCTTTCCTTTATTGTCTTCAAGGACAGCGCCTATGAGCGGGGCCGGAGGATGTGCGAGAGACTGAAGGAGGAAATTCCCAGACATCTTTTCGAGATTCCTATTCAGGCCGCTGTGGGCGGCAGGATCATTGCCAGAGAGACGGTGAAGGCGGTCCGTAAGGACGTTCTTGCCAAGTGCTATGGAGGCGATATCTCCAGAAAACGGAAGCTTTTGGAGAAGCAGAAGGAGGGCAAGAAAAAGATGCGTCAGATTGGAACGGTTGAAGTGCCAAAAGAGGCCTTCCTTAGCGTTTTGAAGCTGGATGAGGACTAATGGATTCAAGACCACTTTCCATTTATATCCATATTCCCTTTTGTGTAAGGAAATGTGCCTATTGCGACTTTCTCTCTTTTCCGCCTTCCGGCAATAATATTGAGCTATATATGGAGGCCCTGCTTGAGGAAATCGGGCAAATGCCTCAGCTGGACCGGTCCTATAGAGTGAAAACGGTCTTTATTGGGGGAGGGACACCAAGCTGTCTTCCCCCTTTCTACATTTCAGAAATATTATGTAAACTCAAGTCCGCCCTGGTTTTGGAGGCTTCTGCGGAAATCACTATGGAGCTGAATCCCGGCACGGCGGACAGAGAGAGTCTTGCATCATATAAAAGGGCGGGCATTAACCGGTTAAGCATTGGCTGTCAGTCTACGGATCCCGCCATCCTAAAAAGACTTGGCAGAATCCACACCAGGGAGGATTTTTTCCAGGTATATCAGGAGGCCAGGGAGGTAGGGTTTGACAATATTAATGTGGACCTGATTTCCTCTGCACCCGGGGAAACATGTGATATTTTTCAGAGAAGCCTATCAGAGATTATCAGCTTGAAACCCGAGCATATTTCTGTCTATTCTTTGATTATTGAGCCCGGAACCCCCTTCCATCAGGCCTATGGGGAGGGAAAGCTGGACCTGCCCGATGAGGATACTGTGGAGAGGATTGATGAGATTACCGGAACCTGTCTTGCCCAAGCCGGGTATCAGCGGTATGAAATCTCTAATTACGCCATGCCTGGCCGGGAATGCGCCCATAATCAGGTATACTGGAACCGGGAACCTTATCTTGGACTGGGTTTGGGGGCGGCATCTCTTTTGATAAATCCGAATGCCCCCTATGGCAGGAGATTTTCCAATACCAGGGATTTGCGGGAGTATCTGGCTTCTCCCGGCAGGGTTCTGTCCGAGGACAGGGTTCTATGTAAGAGAGAGGCCATGGAGGAGTTTCTCTTTCTGGGGCTCCGGCAAACAGGGGGAATAGAGGAGGATAGCTTCCTCCGGGCCTTTGGGGAAAGTCTTTTGCAGGTCTTTGGCAGGGAGATAGAAAAGCAGGTAAGCCAGGGCTTTATGGTGAGGGATTCCGGACGCTATTTCTATACGGATAGAGGTCTTGAGCTCTCGAATATACTTATGAGTGAGTTTTTGGATTGAGATTATTTGCGGAGGATGGCTATGCTTGACTTAAAGGAGCTATTGCGGCAGGCATCCAATCAGGGTGCTTCCGATGTCCATATTAGTGCCGGAACTGCACCCCGTTTTCGTATTCACGGTAGGCTGATTCCCAGTAATTTCCCCAAAATGACTTCATCCGATACCCTGGAGATTTTACTTAGCCTCATGAATCCGGAAAAGCGGGAACAATTTGAAAAGGAAGGGGGAATTGACCTTTCGGTTTCGATCCCGGATACCGGGCGTTATCGTGTCAACGCTTACAAGCAGAGGGGCAGTATTTCCCTATCCCTGCGTGTGGTGGACATGGTGATTCCGGACACGGCATTTCTACAGATTCCCGATGTAGTTACATCATTGTGTCAGGAGAAGAGGGGCCTGGTATTTGTGACCGGTCCCTCCGGCTCCGGCAAGTCCACAGTCCTGGCGTCCCTCATTAATGAGATTAATCTGACCAGGGCCTGTAATATCATTACCTTGGAAGACCCTATTGAATATCTCCATTCCCACAGAGAAAGTATGGTGAATCAGAGGGAAATCGGGCTCGATGCCTCGGATTACCCCTCCGCCCTTACGGCGGCACTTAGAGAGGATCCGGATGTATTGCAGGTGAGCCGGCTGGAGAGCATGGAGGAGATATTTCTGGTGATTCAGGCCGCTGAGGCGGGCCGGCTGGTATTTTCAAGCATGTATACCCTTAGTGCGGCGGAGACGGTTGAGAACCTATTGAATCTTTTCCGCGAGGACAGGAGAAGCTATGCCGCCAACCGGGTTGCCAATGCCTTGAAGGCGACGGTAACGAGACAGCTCATACCTTCCCTGGACGGCGACAGGGTCCCTGCCTATGAAATCCTGATTGTGGATAATGAGGTCCGGGATCTTATCCGGAAGGGCAGGACGGGGGAGATTAGCGCATATCTCTCCAGAAACCATGACAGGGGAATGATTACTATGGACGAGTCCATTCTTTCCCTCCTCCGGCAGGGAAAGATCCGGGAGGAAGATGCCCTGCAGGCGGCCGCAGATCCGGAGCAGATGAAAAAAAGCCTGTAGAAAGCCCAAAAATCATTAGGAAAACGAATGGAAAACTCTGTAAATGCTTGCAGTTTTCAAGTTTCTCTGATATTATGAACGTTGCGTCAATTTTTAGATAGGTTGAATTATGGAAAAATTGGCGTTATTACTGTTATTATTAAATTATAGGATCCGCCTGAAGGGAATCGGGCGGCACAGGGAGTGCAATAATGAAAGCCAGAAAACAGAATGTTGTGATTTTTCTCGTAATTACGGTACTCTTGGTACTTTTGGCCGTTTTTGGACTGGGAAACGAGCTGAAAAGTGTCCGGGATACCCGGTTTGGTATCGACATCAGAGGCGGTGTGGAGGCTGTTTTCAAGCCTGCTACTGATGCGGAGGTTACTTCCTCTGAGCTGGATTCGGCGCGAAGTATTATAGAGACGCGTATGGACAGCCAGAAGATCACGGACCGTGAGGTTACCGTGGACAGGGAAGGCGGATATATTATTGTCCGGTTCCCCTGGAAGTCGGATGAGACGGACTTTGATCCGGAAACGGCTATTTCTGAGCTGGGTGAAATGGCCCGGCTGACCTTCCGTGATCCCGAAGGGAATGTGATGGTGGAGGGCAAGAATGTCGTTTCCGCCGATCCCGCCGTGGAGAATCAGAATGGCATGAATCAATATGTGGTTCAGCTCACCTTTGATAATGAAGGCGCAAAGAAGTTCCAGGAGGCCACCGGAAAGCTGGTTGGCCAGCAGATGGGCATCTATATGGATGACACCCTGCTCAGTAATCCTGTGGTTCAGACGGAGATTTCCGGCGGTACAGCTGTTATTACAGGAATGGAGACCTATCAGGTTGCAGAGGCTCTTGCCGAAAAGATCAATGCCGGCGCCCTGCCTTTTGCCCTGGAGACCAGGAGCTTTAGTACCATCAGCCCTTCTCTCGGCCAGAATGCCTTAGTTGTTATGATCTATTCCGCAATTGTAGCCTTTATCCTGGTCTGCCTCTTTATGATTTTCTTTTACAGGCTGCCCGGCTTTGTGGCCTGTCTGACCCTGTTTTTCCAGATGGTGCTGCAGCTTTTGGCTATTTCCATTCCCCAATATACCCTGACTCTGCCGGGTATTGCAGGTATTATCCTTTCCGTAGGTATGGCCGTAGACGCAAATGTCATTATTTCGGAGCGTATTTCTGAGGAGCTGGCCAAGGGTGAAACCCTGAAGAGTGCTGTACGGAGAGGTTATTCCAAGGCCTTTACCTCCGTTCTGGACGGAAATGTCACCACGGCTATTGTTGCCATTGTGCTTATGATTTTTGGTTCCGGCACCATGCTTTCCTTTGGCTATACGCTTTTGGTCGGTGTGATTGTGAACTGTTTCGTAGGCGTCAATGTTTCCCGTTTCGTGCTCCAGTCCCTGCTGGAATACAAGGGTCTGCATAAGGAAAGCCTCTTCCGGAAGAAGAAGGAGAAGAAGAATCTACAATTCTTTGAGAACAAGAAGATTAGTGCCATTATTACAGTTGTTATATTTATTGCCGGTATCGGAGCCATTTTTGTACGGGGCGTCAAGCTGGACACCCAGTTTACCGGCGGTACGGTCATTGATTACACAGTTAGTACCAATAGTGTGGATACAGAGGATGTATCAAAGGCAGTTACCGCGGCTGTTAACCGGAATGCTACGGTACAGCTCTCCAATAGCCAGGCCGGAACCTCTATTATTGTGACGCTGGCAGGAAATAACGGCCTTTTACCTGAGGAGCAGAAGAAAGTCAATCAGGCAGTGGGAGAAAATATTGGCATTCAGAATTTGGAGCCCAGTCAGACCTTTGCGGTGGAGCCCTATGTGGGGGCCAAGGCCCTTAGGAATGCGGTTATTGCTGTTCTCTTGGCCTTTGGCTGTATCCTGGCCTATATTGGAATTCGGTTTGCCACCCTGTCCGGTCTCTCGGCAGGTCTGACCGCCTTGATTGCCCTTTTACATGATGTCTGTATTGTGCTATTTGCCTTCACGATTTTCGGCATCTCCCTGGGCGACTCCTTTGTGGCGGTTGTGCTGACTATTATCGGTTATTCCATAAATGACACCATTGTGGTATACGACCGGATTCGAGAGAATAAGAATATGAACCCCAAGAAGCCTCTTTCAGAGCTGGTGAATGAGAGCGTGACCCAGGTTTTGTCCCGTTCCATCAATACCTCTATTACCACCCTGCTTTGCGTGGCTGTTATCCTGGTGGCATCGGTTATGTACCATATTTCGTCCATCTATAATTTCTCGCTTCCCATGCTCTTTGGTCTTATTAGCGGCTGTTATTCTTCTATCTGTATTGCCGCGGCCCTGTGGGCTACCTGGAAGTCAAAGAAAAAGAGCGAATAAGGGATTTGTTTTCCCTTCGCTATAATTATTGTATCTACCGTAGTCTATTCTCATAAAGGAGGTTCGGCGTGAATCAGAAAATGCAAATTCAGAATGAAATTGAAAAGCTTAGGGCAGAAGAAAAAAGTATTCGCGCCGAACTTGACCTCAGAGAGAATGACTACAAAATGCAAAGGAATACCATGAATGCCCAGATAGGCGGCTCTAGGGATCCTTATCCGAAGAAATCCGGTACAGGCAAAATCCTATTGGTTGTCGGTTTGTTGTGCATGCTAGGAGGATTTGGAGCCATCTTTTTTATCCTGGAAGGACAAGTTTTTGATGTTTTTCAGGCATTTGTGCAAGGTCCCTTTGAATATTTCAAAATTGGATTAGACTTATATTTGGAATATAAGGGAATGACATTCCTATTTTATCTAGCACTCATTGCCTTTTGTCTGGGCCTTATCCTGCTCATTGTCGGACTCATTGTGAAATCTAGGTCGGGAAATAGGGCAAATATGCAGGCGGATGAAAGCAATAGGCTTTCTACTAATATCAAGGATTTAGATGCCAGGTATCAGGCCGATGTTGCCGGGCTTCAAAACCATTTGAACCTTATATCCTCGCAGATTGAGGAGAAGGAGAAGGAGCTTTCCAGGATTGGGATGTTTTCTCCTAATTCAGAAGCCGATGAGGACACAACGGAGAAGCTTCCACATGATAATTCGCGTCATGTGAATGATGGCAGGGTGGAACAAAGCAGGCCCTCGGCCCCAAATCCTGCTGAGAGTGGTGCTGCCGCCTTTTCCCAGAGTGATATTGTGAAGTTCTACTGCCCTCATTGCGGGCAGAAGCTGGGCGCCCCCAAGAGGATGTTCCTGCGGGGCCAGGTAGAGTGTTCCCGCTGCCATAAGCTCATTGATACCAGTATGGTCAACAGATTAACGGATTAGTTAGCTTAATCAGCTGATTAGCTGTCACAGCAGGCTGAATCCCTTGGAATTAGCGGCAGGATCAACAGATTAAGGGATTAGTTAGCTTAATCAGCTGATTAGCTGTTACAGCAGGCTGACAGCTTTTTGAATCGCCCTCCAAAACACCCTTTCAAACCAATTTTCCTTTTCTTTTTCCATAATAAAGGAAGGGCTTATGATTTGTGAGAATTTCTGTATGGACTCATAGGCCTGCCTGCTAATATTCACTTTCCTGATTTTTTTGTTTTCACTGACGGAACCGCCATTCAATTTTTGGCCGGTTCCGTTTTTGCTTATTGGAACCGGGGTTTTGTTGGAAGAAGGGCTAATTTTCTGTGTTATAGATGGTTTTTCATTTTCACTTATTAATGAGTTATCGTTTTCCTTTCCGTTGAGGGTTTCAGGATCCTGTTTCTTATCCCCGTCCTTATCCTTATCCACTTCCTCCGGTTTCCCTTCCCGGGAAGCCAATTCCGGGTCCACAATCAGGAATTCCGCCCTTTCTTCCGAGGCGTGTCCTACTTCATCTACTGCTGTTAACTTTAGGACATAGCGGCCGGGGGAATCGATCTGGTGTCCGTCATATTCCATGCCATTTAGATATAATGAGCTGGTGGTATAAGAGTAGTCCTCTACCAAATCTGAGGGATTGTCGAGAAAGGAGAAGAATTCCAGCTTTTTGCGGTTGAGGTTTTGAAAGCTGGCAATGGTGGGTCCCGACAGATCCAAGGTACAATACTTCACAAGCTCTGACCTGTTCCCGGCTTTGTCCACAGCCTCTAGCCGGACAATATAATTCCCTTCTTCATAGAGGCGGATGCTGCCGGGACCCAGTTTTTTCGCGGAGAGGAGATTTCCTCCCATATCATACCGCTCGATGGTGACGAGAGAGCTTAGGCCTTCCGCAATATTATCATAGACTCCGGTTAATACGGTTATGGGTTGACCGGATACCTGAAAATTCTGAAATCCGGCCATGGAAAGGACAGGGGGAGTGATATCTGCCTCTTCCTCATCAGAATTCCTTTCATCCTCATCAGAATCTTCTTTATCCCTCTTTTTCTTCTTTTCTTTTTCCGGAGCCTGCATGGTGATTTGGAAGGTAAATATCCTGCTGTTTCCTGCCCTATCCAGGCATTTCAGGGTGACTAGATTATTGGTCTGGGTTAATAGCTTATAGGGAATATCGATTTTCACCAATTGGCCTTCTGTAGAACCCATATAGTCATTCTCATAGAAAATCTGGCTTCCTATGGCGGCTGTGAGCATGGATAGGCCTGCCAGGTCATCCCGGACCTGAAATGATAGGGTAGGATCGGGTATGGTTCCGTTTTTTCTGACCTGACCCTCCTCTAGCTCTAGCTGGGAGAATTCCGGAGAGTTTTGGTCAAGAATAATGTCACCCTCTATCTTGGTTATAGGGGACTGGTTTCCTGCCAGGTCAAAGGACTGGACGGAGATCTGGCCTTTATAGTCGGGATTCAAACGAAGGGAATTTCCCTCAAGCCTTTCATTATTATTTAATATAAAGACATAGTGGGACAGGCCGGATCCGGTATCTGAGGAAGAGGCGTTTATCTGGAGTGAATCAGAGGTTATGGTTTCCCCCATATCCCCTGTTATTACATTGTCGGCCGCCGTGAATGAGAGTATGGGCGGGCTGGGAGGCGTGGCATCATAGAAGAACTGACTTATGGGAAGGTCTGTGAAATACTTTAATCCTCTGCCGTCTACGGTCCATAGTTTCAATTCATAATAGCCCTCGGTAAAGGTAAAAGTGGTCTTGTCTTCTGTAATGGGATACTCTTTCCATTGGTCGGAGCTTCCGATTGCCAGATAGCTATAGCCGTCTTGGGCCGGCGAGACTGTGAGTATGGGGGCGCTTCCGGAGAGGTAGAGGGTGTCGGAGCCTTCTGTTTTCTTATCATAACTTAATTCTCCGGAGGCCTTTAGGCTGGGTTCTTTAATGTATATTACATGGATTCTTTCAGGTATTCCCGGGACAGGAATACTTTTTCTGCTTATCCTATCGAACCAGGAGAAGGAGATAGTGGTGTCTTCTGTAACGCCCAGGCTATAAAGGCCATCTATGACGGGATCGGGGGCGGATAAACCCTGATCGTAGATTTCCTGGGCCGCAAAAATCCAGTCTTCTTCCTGTCCGGACTCAGCCTGCCCCAGGGGAAGGGTCAGATTCTGAAAGGAGAAGGTGAGGTCGGACATGGTTTCTACAGAATTCTCCTGAGAAAGTGATAGGATATGGCCTGCATCGTCTCTTATGGATACATAGGCAGGAGCCGGACTATTGGGCTGGTTTTCATTTCCGGAAACCTCACCCGCATAGGCCGGATGAATGAACAGGGAAAACCCATTGTCCCTGTCACTCCGGCTCTCATTAGGGCATAATAAGGGTATTAGGTTTAGAAGAATGAGCAGCAATAGAGAGGCAGCCGCTATTTTGACATTTCTTCCGGCAGAGAAGGATTTGCAGCGTTTTTCCCTTCTGCCTTTACCCCGAATACGCCTCATTTCCGGACCCTTCGCGGCATTTGCGGACAGCGGCCGGTCCTTTCCGTCAGATGACATCAAGGGTTCCCGGCATTTGGTATCGGAGCCCTGTGACTGCGGCCGGTCCCTTTTATCAGATGAACTCAAGGGTTCCTGGCATCTGGCTATGGAGTCCTGTGACTGCAACGGTTTTCTTTCTTCATAAATATTCAACTCCATGGATTTATTTGATTTTTTCATAATTAAAATCCTTTCCTTTTTTGCTGTGGGCCAGTTCTTCCAGTTTCCGATTTCACGTGAGTCTGCTTCCTCCTCCTTTCCTTAATCATTCATTAAAAGCTCCATCTCCCTTGCCTTCTTATCTTGATTAGAATCCGCCGGATTTCCGGTAGGGCCTGGTTCTTCCTCGCCCTCAAGCACATCCTTTTGGGAAGAGGACGATTCCTTCACCATCTGCTCTAGCTTCTGAAATTCCAGATCCTGCCGGATACCATTGATACTGACAGCGGTTTCGTAGACCTCCTTCATTTCCTGAAAGAGGGAGGCTCTGGACAAAAGCTTTAAGTGTCCTATATATATGTCCTTATCCAGCACATCCTGCATATCCTCACATCTGTAATAGCAGTTAGAGGCCTCCCTATACTCCCCCAAATCCTCATACATTCTGGCCATAGAAAGCAGTTTGACCTCCATATCCCTTTCACTCAAAGGGGATTCCTTTAGAAAGGTCTCTGCATAGGATATGGACAGACCGTAGTACTTGTTTTTATTCTTTGGAAATTTGTCACCTAAAAGCCGGTATATTGCGGATAACATTTCCAGAGACTTATCCCGGTAGCCTGTATCTAAATCTTGATTTTCAATAATCTTTATGACCTCCTTTGCACATTCCTCAGCCTCCCTCAGAAGGGCGGTTGCTGCAGCAGGTTCCGGGGAATCTGATAGGGTAAGACAGAGTTCTGCAATTAAGAGGTCATCAGATGCCCGGGTCTCTATTTCAGTACATTTCTCTGTATAATTTCTGAATTTTTGGATGATTTTTAGGATAGAATCGGGGTCGGATTCAAAAGAACTAAGTATTTCGGATAGATTGGAGAAGTAAGTGGCCTCCGGAATTAGGGCTCCATCGGTTTTATCGAAATAGGATTTGGCCTTTCCATAGCTGCCCATATCATAGAAGGCTGTGAGGCCGCATTGGTAAAGAAGCCTGTCCATATGGGAGGAGCCTCCGTAATCGCTGTCCATATAGGAATTAATTCGCTTTAAGCCCTCTTCAGGCTTTTCTAAGTCCCGATAGAGGGAGAGCAGGCAGAGATAGGCCTCGGAATTGCTGCCGTCTACCTCTGTAATCGCCTTGGTATAGTAGGATTCCGCATCATGGTATTCCTCCCGAAAGAGGGCTTCATTGCCGGCTTCAATGGTAGAACGGTATAGGTCGGCGATTTCCCTGTTTTCCCTGCGGATACGGGAGCCGTAGGAGAGTCCCGCCGCGGTAATTAGGACTGATAAGGAGAGGGTGATTAGGATGGGGATTCTATATTTTCGGCCCCGGTAATAACGGATGGCTTTTTCGAATTCCTCTGCTGTCTGATAGCGGTCGGCCGGGTCCTGGGCACAGCCTTTTTTCAGAATCTTTTTCCATTCGAGAGGGATTTTTTTTCCTCGGGACACCAGGGCCAGGGTTTTGGATAGGGAATAGAGGTCGCTGCGTTTATCCGAATGAAAATGATATTGCTCGGGGGCCGCAAATTCCCTGGTACCAAGGGCAAGCCTGTCTTTTCCCAACTTGTCCCGCAGCTGTTTTGCTGTCCCAAAGTCAATGAGACAAACAGTTCCGTCGGGACGTACCATAATGTTTTCAGGTTTCATGTCCCTGTAAATGATGGGAGGTGTTCTGCCGTGCATAGCCGCCAGGGCATGGAGAAGCTGAATTCCCCATTCCGGAGCGTGGGAGGCCGCCTCTGCAGGCTTTCTCTGCATATATTCGGATAGAGACATACCTTCCACATATTCCATAACAAGAAAGCAGGAATCCTTATCCCGAAATATATCTGTAATTCGGACCAGATTCTCCTGTCTCACCTTTCGGAGCACATTTGCTTCAGATATGATACTTTCTGCCAGATATCCGCCATAGCTTTCCCTTAAATGAATTCGCTTTATGGCCCATTTCATGTGGAGTCTGGTATCCCGCGCCAGGTAGACTTCACTCATACCGCCCTTGCCCAGTCTCCCCAAGATCTGGTATTTTCCGCCAATAATCAAGGGTATACCTCCGTAAATATAGAGTATGGAGTTAATAATTTGGAAATTCAGCCGGCGATTGCCGGTTTTGGTGACAAATAATCACTTAGAATTTGAAATGTTTCATTATCTTAGAACAGTTTTTTTCACTTGTCAAGTAGGTCTTTCCAAAAAGATCAAGAAAATATGTTCGATAATTTCTCCCTTGTGGGGACAGCAGCTTGTAGGTCCTTACGGGAGGTATTTGTGATGAAGTGAACCCCGGTCCTTGCGGGGACACTGGTCTGTGTGCCCTTATTGGCGGTCTGAGGGTTATGGATTAGCCCTTGCTGGAAGGAATCTATAAACCTTACCGATGGTCTGGGGGCTTGAGTTCAGCCCTTGCTGGAAGGAGTCTGTAAACCCTACTGATGGGCTGGGGGCGTGGGTTCAGTCCTTGCGGGAAGGAGTCTGTAAACCCTACTGATGGTCTGGGGGCGTGAGTTCAGTTCTTGAGGGAACCGGAATTTGTATTCCCCTGACCGGGCTCCTTTGTCAATGGATTGAGAAAGCGGGAGGGGTCCATTTTTTTTCCGAAATGATCCCGAATACACCAAATATGCAGGATGTCCTTGGCTCTGGTCATGCCCACATAGAATAGCCTGCGCTCTTCCTCGACCTCGGAATTCAGAATGGCACTGCGATAGGGCACTATGCCTTCATTAATATCCAGCAGAAAGACTTCCTTGAATTCCAGTCCTTTTGCACTGTGAAGGGTCATGAGGGTTACGGCCTGCTTGTCCGGATTTTTCTCCCCCTTTTCCCCGGCCTTTATTAGGCTGATGGCTCTGCTATAGTCCTCAATGGCCTCAAACCAGGCTTCAAAGGACCGGAAGCCCTTTGCGCGTTCCTTTAATTCCTCCGCTACAGAGGAAAGCTCCTGGAAGGGAGTGTTTTTTCTGGCCGCATATTCCTTTAGATGCTTTAGATAGCCCATGCCATGCAGAATATAGTGGACTGCCGCAAAGGGATTCATGTTTCCTAAACGGTTCAGATCCCGCTCCAACTTGCTTATGGCAGAGAGGGTAGAGGGGTCTGCCGCATGATATTTCCGCATGACAGGGAAGGAGAAATGGTCTCCCGGGATGGCATTTCTGGATATCATCCGGTAGGGGTGGTTCATGACCCGGTACATGGTAGACCGGAGAGTGACTCCTGAGGCCAGGTGGAGATAATCCAGGATGTCCCTGGCAATGAAATGTTCATAGATATTACTGATGCGTTCCTTACAGCGGAAGGGGATATTGAAGGAAGCCAGCTTTTCCGCCGCATAGGAGGTTAGGGCATTGGTTCTGAGCAGGATTGCAATGTCATTCAGGCCTCCTTTCATTTGACATAGGTGGTCCTTTAAGGCCAGATATTCCTCGGAGCGGTTCTGAAAGGAGACTAGCTCTAAGGGTTCCTTTTCTAATCCATGATTTCTCCTTTCAGCCTTGTAAACAGAGAGCGGGAATGAAT
The DNA here is from genome assembly GCA_024680595.1 of Lachnospiraceae bacterium. Taxonomy (GTDB): domain Bacteria; phylum Bacillota; class Clostridia; order Lachnospirales; family Lachnospiraceae; genus NK4A144. The sequence continues at coordinate 14,358 of JAILCB010000166.1, forward strand.
TTCCACGTGAATCGTCCTTGATGCAAGGAGAGATTTTGTTTTCAGTGTCTGAAGGGATACAAGTACCTTTGTGGGAATCGTCCTTGATGCAATGAGAGCCTTTATATTGACCGACTGAAAGGATCGAGGAGGCTTTGCGGGAATCGTCCTTGATGCAAGGAGAGATTTTGCTTTCAGTGTCTGAAGGGATACAAGTACCTTTGTGGGAATCGTCCTTGATGCAAGGAGAGCCCTTACCTTGGCCGGCGGGACTTTCCTTTCTGCCGGATCGGATTTCCTTTGCAAGCCGGTTTTTGTTTTCGGATATCACGGCCCCGGCAGCCCTTACTATGGTGTCCCGGGACCGGTAATTGGTGCTGAGCCGGATAATGGCAGCATGGGGATAGGTTTGTTCAAAGTCCCTCATTATGGAGGGATCCGAGCCCCGAAAGCCATAAATAGCCTGGTCGTCGTCACCGACCACAAATAGATTGTTGCGGGGAGAGGCAAGGGCCTTTACGGCAGAGAATTGAACAGGGTCAATATCCTGAAATTCGTCAATGAGAATGTAAGGAAAGCGTTCCCTCCACTGGTCCAGAACCCGGGGACGCTCTTGAAATAGATTAAGACAACGGAGACTCATATCATCAAAGTCTATGAGCTTTAACTCCATCATCCTCCTGGTATAACGGTTAAAGAAAAGGGCAAATTGTTCCTTTGAAAGGATGGAGGACTCAAATTCCGGAGAGGGAGCCAATTCAGAATAGTTGCTACAGGTGCTTTTGACCTGACTTATCTCAGATATTAGGGCAGAAAAGGCCCCTGAAAGATCCCGGACTTCGATTTTTTCCTTATTCAGAATCTCCTCTATGAGCTGGGTCTGAATCCTTGCGCTTATGATATTGTCGGAGGAAAAACGGTAGGTGTGTCTAAGGATTTGAAAGAATATGGAATGAAAGGTCCCGAATCGAATGGCGGAAGCTTTGTCCCCAAGAAGGGAGGAAGCCCGGGATTTCATTTCCAGTGCGGCGGCTTTGGTAAAGGTTATGGTAAGGATGGAAGAGGGAGGGATGGAAGAGTATTCCACGAGATGGAGGAGACGGCGGACCAGGACCCGGGTTTTGCCGGACCCTGGCCCCGCAATGACTTCTGCGGGGCCATTAAGGTGGGTCACGGCAAGGAACTGATTATCATCCAGATCCTGATAGTGTTTACTGTGGTGCAGGTAGTGTCCTTTATCTAAAGGATTTGCCTTCACGGAGTGGGGTACCGTTTCCGGCAAGCCTGACTCAGAGGGATTTCCCTGTCCGGAAGGAAATGCCTTTTCCGGAAGGTAATTCTCAGAAGAATGTCTTTCCCCGGTATGAGAAGCTGTTTCCGGCAAGCCTGGCTCAGAGGGATTTCCCTGTCCGGAAGGAAATGCCGATTCCGGAAAGCCATTTTCAGAAGAAAGTCCATCTCCTGTTCGGGACGCCGTCTCAAAAAAGACCTTGTTAGGAGGCATTTCTATTGTGCTGATAGCTTTTCAATGCCCTTTCGGATACGGGATAGAGTCTCTTCCTTACCTAGAATCTCCATAATCTCTGTCGCACCGCCGGGAGTAGCCTGTTTTCCGGATACCGCAGTCCGGATAGGCCAGAGCACGAAACCGTTCTTGAGGGCCTTCTCCTTGGCATAGGCCTGAATAAGGGAGAATAGTCCGTCATTGGAGAAGTCATCCGTGCCCTCCAGAATTGGCAGGATATCCTTCAAAACCGCAAGAGAGGTCTCCGAATTAGTCTTATTCTTCTTGTGGGTGTACATGGACACATCATATTCCGGCAGCTCTTCATAGAAGTCGATTTGCTCCCTAATATCCGGAAAAATCTCAATTCTGGTCTGAACCAGTCTGGCTATTTTTTTCTTGTCCAGAGGCTTCTTTATGACGGCGTCAATTTCAGGCTCCGCCTTTTCATAGAAGGCGTCAAAGTCCATTTTCTTAATATATTCGCCGTTCATCCACTTCAGCTTGCCATAGTCAAAAACGGCCGGGCTCTTACTGATATGGTGATAGTCAAACTTTGCAATTAGCTCATCCATGGACATAATCTCCTGATTATCCTCGGGAGACCAGCCCAAAAGGGCCACGAAATTCACAACCGCTTCCGCCAGGAAGCCCTGCTCGATTAAGTCCTCAAAAGAGCTGTGGCCGCTGCGCTTGGACAGCTTTTTGTGCTCCTCATCGGTAATAAGGGGACAGTGTATATACTCCGGCACATCCCAGCCAAAAGCATCGTAGAGCCGGTTATACTTGGGAGAAGAGGAGAGATATTCATTTCCCCGGACCACATGGGTGATACCCATCAGATGATCATCTACCACATTGGCAAAATTATAGGTGGGGAAGCCGTCGGACTTAATTAAAACCATGTCGTCCAGCTCATTATTCTGAACAGATATATCCCCGTAAATATCATCGTGGAAGGTGGTTCTGCCCTCTGTGGGGTTATTCTGCCGGATGACGTAGGGCTTTCCCTCAGCCAGATTCTTCTCAATCTCTTCCTTGGAGAGGTGGAGACAGTGCTTGTCATATACGCTAATTTCCTTACCGGACTCGTCAACCGCCTGCTTGAGACCGGCGAGACGCTCCGGGGTGCAGAAGCAATAATAGGCCTCTCCCTTTTCGATGAGCTTCTTGGCATATTCCATATAGAGACCGTTTTTCACCCGTTCCGACTGAACATAGGGGCCTACCCCTCCGTCCTTGTCCGGTCCCTCATCGTGTCTGAGGCCGGTCTTTTCAAGAGTCCGGTATATAATATCTACGGCCCCTTCCATTTCACGGTTCTGATCGGTATCTTCAATTCTCAAAATAAAGTCACCCTTTGCGTGCCTTGCTATGAGATAGGCGTAAAGGGCTGTGCGCAGATTTCCAACGTGCATACGGCCCGTGGGGCTGGGTGCAAATCTGGTTCTTACTTTTTCCATGGTGAATTACCTCGATTTCATTTATTATGAAATATAGATTCAAAAAATAACTGATGGTCATCAATCATAACACATTTTTTGCTCCTCTGCGATAGAAAATTTAGAAAAAGTTCTTCCATATTTGTGGAACCGTGTTATAATAATTTATGAATAAATTATGAACAATAGAAACGGGGTGAGAGTAGGAACCGGGAATGAAATGTCTTCCAGATTCTTTTTTGAGAAGGAATTTGATTATCTGTAGGGGACGGCTATTGGACTGTATATGGAAGAGAAGGATTCCCGGTAAAGCCGAATTAGGCTGTTTGAGATGGTGAAGCTGCTCACGAAGCCTTGAGAGAAAGGAGTATTTATGACCGATTTCTTAAAGCGTATTCAAATTAAACCTAGCATACCATTTCCCCTTGGCAGCTGGGTTGACGAGGAGGGTATCCATATTTCCGTAGAGTACCGTGGAAGTGAGAGATTAAGCCTCATCCTTTTTGATTTGGAGGAGAAAGAGGAGAGGCATGAGATTCCATTTCCGCAGGAAGCCGCTATGGGAGCGGTATATTCCATGACTCTGTCGGGGATTAGCTGCAGGAAATATGCCTATCTTTTCAAGGCCGGACATCATGAATTCATGGATCCTCATGCGACAAGGACGACAGGAAATGAGCAATGGGGGAAGAATAAGGC
>JAILCB010000196.1 GCA_024680595.1 Lachnospiraceae bacterium
TACAAAGATGCCTTCGTTGATCAGCGGGATCAGGATACGGTTGACAACAAAGCCGGCGGCTTCATTGACCTGTACCGGGGTCTTGCCGAGATCGGCGGAGATCTTCTTGATCTGCTCCACGGTCTCCGCCGGCGTGTTCGCGCCCTGGATGACCTCGACCAGCTTCATGACAGGAGCCGGATTAAAGAAATGCATTCCCACAACGGGCTTTTTCAGGCCGGCACCGATCTCGGTGATGGACAGAGAGGAGGTATTGGAAGCAAAGATGCAATCGGGATTCTTTACGATATTCTCCTGCAGATCCTTGAAGGTCTCCTTCTTCAGATCCATTCTCTCAAGAGCTGCCTCAACAACCAGATCCGGATCCGTTGCCTGGCTGTTTAAGCCGGTCTGAATCTTATCTAAGATCTTATCAGCATCTTCCTGAGCCATCTTGCCCTTTGCAATTCTCTTGTCGAAGCCCTTCTTTACGGCAGCTTTTCCGCCGTCAGCAAACTCCTGCTTAATATCGCAGAGATATACCTTCTCGACTTCGTCGCACTGTGCAAAAGCCTGTGCGATGCCTCTTCCCATTGTGCCCGCGCCAATGACTGCTACTTTCATTTGATAACCTCCTAATGATGTATATTAATTTACAAGCAGATTGCGGGGACCGGATGCCGGCCCCGCCCTGCCGGTTCGCATATTGAATAATTATTTATTCTTGAAATCTACAACCTTAACCTTTTCAGGGTCGTCCTTCTTGCGGCAGAAGTTCTTCATGGCCTCCTGCTGATCCTCGGTCTCGAAGCAGTCGCCAAAGATCTTCTCCTCAATGACAATAGCCTTGTCCATATCTACCTGCAGACCCTCATTGATAGCCTTCTTGCAGGCACGGACAGCGATGGGAGCCTGAGCGGCAATCTGATTGGCCATCTTCTCGGCGGCAGGAAGGAGCTCCTCAAGAGGGACCACCTTATTTACCAGACCGATACGTAAAGCCTCATCTGCCTTAATATTCTTTGCGGTATAGATAATCTGCTTTGCCATCCCGGCACCAACCAGACGGGCCAGTCTCTGGGTTCCGCCGAAACCGGGGGTGATTCCCAGACCTACCTCGGGCTGACCAAAGAGAGCAGACTCCGCAGCAATACGGATATCGCAGCTCATGGAAATCTCACAGCCGCCGCCCAAAGCAAAGCCATTAATAGCAGCAATAACAGGGATGGGGAAAGTCTCAAGCCTACGGAAAAGGTCATTACCCTTCTTTCCAAAAGCCTCACCCTCGCTCTTTGTCATAGTGCTCATAGAGCCGATATCTGCACCTGCTACAAATGATTTCTCTCCTGCGCCTGTCAGGATGAGGCAGCGAATTTCATTCTGATCTACCTGGTCAAGCACTGCGGAAAGGTCGTCAAGAACCTCCGCATTCAGCGCATTTAGGGCCTTCGGACGATTAATTGTAATAACCGCAATCTTTCCCTTCACTTCATAATCTACAAATCCCATGTCGTTCCCCTTTCTTGAGTTGTGACAATTCCTAGGGACAGCCTCTTCCGGGCCGGCCCACTGCGATTGTTATTTTTTTCACAGCTAGATTCAATCATAACACAGCGGATATTGATTTGCAAGATAAAGAATAAAAGGCCGCGGCAGGATTTTTGCCACGGCCTCTGTTTTATCTGTCGCATAATGCGGCAATGTAATCAAATATCAGGCTCGATTAAGCCATAAGTATTTCCTTTTCTCTTGTAAACCACATTGACCTCATCTGTCTCCGCATTGCGGAAAACATAGAAATTGTGGCCCAAAAGCTCCATCTGAACACAGGCATCCTCGGGATACATGGGCTTGATGCCAAATCTCTTGCTGCGGACAATGCGTACATCCTCACTGTCATCATAATCCCGTTCAATGTATTCCCTATTAAAGGAACCGCCGCCCTGCTCACGGTCGATTAGCTTTTTCCGATATTTCTTTAGCTGCTTCTCAATGATCTCCTCCACCAGATCGATGGAGACATACATATCATTGGAAACCTGTTCCGAACGGATAATACTTCCCTTAACCGGAATCGTGACCTCGATCTTATGACGCTCCTTCTCCACGCTGAGGGTGACATGCACCTCCGTATCATCAGAGAAAAAACGGGAAAGCTTTCCAAGCTTATCCTCCACTGCTGTTCTCAGCCCGTCTGATACGTCAAGATTCTTTCCTGAAATCACAAAACGCATAAACGACCACTTCCTTTCTATGTAGAATATTATTGCAATAAAGCATTCAACTGAGCTGCCCGCAAGACCCGCCCGGATAAAAGGACGCTTGGGCTTTCAAATATATTAATTAAGGCAATTTTACCATAGATTACTCCAAATTGGCAAATAAAATTCTCACAAATTGCTAATTCACAAAATATTCAAAAAAACCCGCCGTCATTATGGTGACTTTCCTATTAAAATCAAAATTATTATAAAGTAAGCAGGTCTTTCACATTCTCTATATAGTCAGGTCCCGCTCCCGGGATCGGCGCAGAAATTCCGAAAGTATCTCCTCTTCGAATTCGGAAAGATAAGGACATCATTAATGCTGCCCTATTCCCCCGGAACCTGAATGAGATGTATTTCTACCGCCCCGGCCTTAGGGCAGCTACACCGGCAGAGGCCCCTACCCCCTGCAAACCCCTATCAGGGATATTGATCGGAGTCATCGAATAGCTCGTAATACTGCAGCTTCACATAGTCCTCATAAACAGGATCCCTGCCATCCATTTGCTTTGTCACCCCTTTGTCATCCACAGACCTCACGGCAGTCAGGACCGGGTACTTTTGGGAAAATTCATCAATCCTGGTGCGGTAGCGGCTTAGGGGAATTCCTGCAGCCTTTAGAACCAGATTTCCCAAATAATTGGCAGATGTCTCTATACCCTGTCCCTCTTCAATGTCATAGTTTGCCCAAATAACAAAGGGCACCCTGTAATTATCGGCCCTTCCCTCTTCATCCAGGCTTTCCCCCTCAGGAAACATGGGGCTTAGGATATTGGTGGCCGGCTGGTGATCCCCAAATGTCACAAGAATGGTGGGTCTATCCACCCCTTTATAATATTCTACCATTTCCCGGAAGGCATCGTCAGAGAGACGCATTAGGGTCAGGTAATTCTCCAGCTTCTGTAAGGCATCGGGATCACTGTTTTGGGCATTCTTCACCTTAATGAGTTTCTTGGCCCCTGTCACACTGCCGCCATAGCCTGAATGATTCTGCATGGTCACATTAAAGGAAAAGACAGGCTTTCCATCTTTTCCCAAGTCCGCCACCTCTTCCTCAATCTTTCGGAAAAAGGCTGAATCCGACATATAATCCCGAATCAGATTCTCCTGAGACAGATCGAAATAGTCCTTGAAATGGCAACGGCCGAAGCCCAGAAGAGGATAGGCCATGGTTCTGTCCCATCCGCTGGAATCATAGGGATGCATGGCAACGCTTTCATAGCCCAGGGTCCCCAGATGCCGGGGCATGGCATCAATCTCCCTCTTTACGAACTGCTGGAAAGCGATACTGTCCTCAGGCAGAAAGGCCATGGTATTGCCTGTCAGAAATTCAAACTCCGTATTGGGGGTTTTACCGCCCAGAACAGAGGCATTCATATAGCCTGTAATGGTATTCTCGGCCCCCTCCTGCAGGGAATGGATAAAGGGCAGGTAATCCTCATTGGTCTCAATAGGGCAGTCTACTGCCAGATCCGACATGGCCTCATTCATAACGACCACGATATCCGGATATACAAAGTCCGCCGGCAGTTTTTCCCCGCCCTCAACCTTGGTATCCTCAATCACCCCGGCCTCTTCTGCGGCACTATAATCCCCGGGCACATATACGGACATATATTTCATTTTGTAGAGGAAGCCTAGCATCATGCCATTTTCCTCGGTAACTCTTTCAATAGAGAAGCGGGAGTCATTAATGTCCAGAAATTCCTTTACAGGCTCCATCTGCACCAGCTTTGTCAGCGATACAAGGAAAATTACGGCTGCCACAGCCACTGCAGCCCGCTTCCAGAGGGTATTCAAAAACCTTTTCACATCCGATCTGCAGAACCAGATTAATACAAAGAGGGCCAGAAAGGCGACGGACCAAAAAATAGCCCTGCCTGTCAGCCTGTAGCTATAATTAGAGGCCACATTCATAGCTGTGGGAATGGCTATGAAGTCCCATATCATAATATAGGAGCCCCTAAAGGAATATACCAGGGTATTGGCAATGGCAAAGAGCCAGAAAACCACGCCCTCTATCCAGAGAGATAATCTGGGGCGGCCGGTAAGGGCCACCAGAAATAGGGCCACCGCCTCAAAAATCAAAATGTTTACAATTTGAAGCTGCCACGGCACCTTTTCAAAAACCGGCGCCAGGACAGCCTGGGAAAAATAGAATATAAGTATTGGTGAAAGCCAAAAAATAATGGGATTAAGCCGTTCCCGCATGACTCTCCTTTCTAACGAAACCGCGAGCTGTATTGCTTTTTGCTATTTTTTCACATATTTCGACAGATACAAATCCGAATCCTTTTCCACCATCTTGAAATTATCAAAATTCAGATTCACCGTTTCATCCCTGTCAATCCAATTTCTCACATTAAAAACATATAATGTGTCACAGTCTTCCATTTGCTCCTGTACATCCTCCGCCTTAAAGGAAATAAAGCGTACGGATCCCGGAGCCCTGTCGTGCTCTGCATAATATTCACGGAAGCCCAGCATGGGCGCATCTGTGAGAGCCACCAGAACCCCTGTACCGGCCTGGTCAATGTCCTCCTGATTATTCAGGTACTGCCACACCTCGCGGAAGGGATCCAGGGGCTTTTCCAGAGATTCCTTTACATCATAGTAATAATTGCCCACCCCGAAGTATAGAAGCAGGAAGGCCACCACAATTCCGCAGACCTGCCCTTCCTTCATAGTGAAGAGTCCTGCGGACTTTTCTATAAAGAAGTTCAATATCAGGGAGACCAGGAGCACCTCTGCCGGGAAAAGGCTGATAAAGTATTTGCTGACCCAAATGCCTCCGGAGGGATTGATTTTTGTACTATAGATGAAGGCTATACCAATGATAAACCAAATGGTTCCTATAAGCACAAGGGGGAAATAATCCCTTACCACCTGGAAATCCTTCTTCCTTATACGGACGATACCATTGATAAGGAAGGCTATCATGGCAATTAGGAAAAGGACATAGATGGGCTCGTCATTACTGAGCACAAAACGGAGGGCCTCCGGAATGTCGCCCAGAATAGGCGGCGTGGGCCAGAAGTCCAAAAGGGACTTCTCCTTGAAAGCCAGCATGGCCACAAACCAGGGCAGCAGCAGGGCTCCTGCAAAAATATAGGGAAAGATAAACTTAATGGATATCCTCTTGGATAGGAAAAGAAAGAAATCCCCTATAAATAAGGCTACGATGACGAGACAGCCGAAGTAATGGGAGTAGGCCAGAAATAGCAGGGCTATGGCGTACTTGATCTCCATGGGGCGGCTGTCGCATCGGCTTGTCTGTATCCTGACTACATAGAAATAGAGGGCCACGGCCAGAGTCAGGAAGAGGAAGGCATAGCAGCGGAATTCCATATCACAGCGCAGTATTAGTGTGGAGGATATGACGCTGACCGCTGCGGTCAGATAGCCCATTCTCTCTGACTTGAGCCTGCGCCCGGTGTAGGCGAGAACCATGATTCCCGCTGCCGTCATTAACTCCGTCAGGAGCAGGAGGGATTCCTGTCCCCAGGGCACAAGCCGGTACCACAGGGCCGCTATTAATGGAAACAGGGGTAGGTTTGTGATTTCTATGGTGAGGAAGTACTTGAGGATCTGTCCCCAGGAGTTGCCCTTGGCTATGAAGCCTATTTCGCAGATCTCGTCAAAGGCCAGGGACTGCCGGCCGGAGACCCGTATGCTGTAGATTAGGTGCATGGCGGTGATGCCGGCGCAGATTAGGAAAAAGTGGTGTTTTTTTATAAAGTCTTTTATCTTCATGGCGAGAGTATAACACAAATGAAAGGAATATATCAATATGCACTGCGGCGCCGAAGGGGGGAGGGATTTCTGAAGAGCTACGCCGAGGGGAGGGGGTTTCTGAAGAGCTACGCCGAGGGGAGGGGTTTTTGAAGAGCTACGCCGAGGGGGGATCTAAATGATACGCCGAGGAGGATGACAGTCTGTTCTTCCGCGGCTCATGGGTTCTAAGCTCGCTGTTCGCCCCAAAGCAGCGCCGCTATAAAAGCGGGCGGCGCTATGGGGCTCCAGCTCACTAAGAACCCATGGCAAATTGCTACAGAACAGACTGCACCCCTCGGCTTACGTTTTTTAGATTCCCCCCTCGGCTTATGTTTTGAAATTCCCCCTCGGCTTATGTTTTGAGATTCCCCCCTCGGCTTATGTTTTGAGATTCCCCCTCGGCTTATGTTTTGAGATTCCCCCCTCGGCTTACGCTGTGGGACTGCCCCCCTCGGCTTACGCCGTGCGGGGGGCCTCGGCTTTGCTGTGGGTGCGGGGAGCCTCGGCTTTGCTGTGTGCGCGGGGGGCTCGGTTTTGATGTGGGTGGGGGGGTATTTTTTCTGCAGAAAACCCTGCTCTTTGGGGGAGCAGGGTTCTCTATTACCATCTATTTTGTTATTGAGAAAAGGTGTCTTAGAAAATTCTTCTGACTGCTACGGGTGAACGGTAGCCTGCATTGGAGACCTTGATACCTGTCTTGGCTGTGGAGGCATGGACAATCTGTCCATTTCCAATGTAGATTCCCACATGTCCGGAGTAGCATACGATATCTCCTGCCTGGGCATTCGACAGTCCGCCGCTTACAGCCGAACCTACGCTTCTGTCTGCACCGGAGCTGTGAGGCAGGGAAACGCCGAAGTTCCTGTAAACACTCATGACGAAGCCTGAACAGTCAGCACCGTTTGTCAGGGAAGTTCCGCCATATACATAGGGATTTCCAACAAACTGCAGGGCGTAATTGGCAACTGCCGCACCATTTCCACTTCCGCTGGCGGAGTATCCGCCGCCACCGCCGCCGCCACTTGAAGAACCGCCTGAGGACTTGCCGCCCTTTCCGGACTTCTTGCCCTTCTTGGCATTCTTTGCGGCATTTCTGCGGGCCGCTTCTTCTGCAGCCTTTCTGGCAGCTTCTCTGGCCGCCGCTTCTCTTGCAAGACGGGCCTCTTCCTCTGCCTTGGACTCAGCACGGACAAAGTCGGTGTAGAGGTGAACGAACTCAGTACTTACATATCCGTTACCTTCCTCGATGGAAACCTTTGCCCAGCCGTCATCTGTCTCTTCCAGAACCGTCAGCTCATCATCCATGGGAACCATTCCCAAAACTGCGGAGTCCTTTGAAGGACCTTCCCTAACATAGAGTGTAGTGGTGGTGACCCTGGCGGTTCTTGTCCCCACATCCTTTGCCATGGCTGCGGCTTCCTCGCCACGGATGACATAAGGGGCCTTGACATAGCCTTCCGTATTTCCGGACTTAATCTTTATCCATTCACCGGCCACTTCCAGCTCGTTACCAACAGACTTATTATAGAGCTTGCCGGCTACCTCAGAGTCTTCTGAAGGCTCGGTTCGCACATTAACGAAATTATCAACCTTGGCTATGACCAGATTGGAAAAATCCTCTTCTTCATTCTGGGATTCCTTGACAGCCTTTACCAGATCCAGTTCTTCCTCATCCAGAATCTCATCGGAAGACTCATTATCATCGTCATCCTCAGCATCAAAGTCTTCTACAACGGTACCTGCACCTGCATTGATGTGTTCAATATTATCGGATGAAACTGTCTTATTATCCTTTGATGCACCCTTGTCCGAGGACTTCTTGCCGGCAGAGGACTTATTGTCATCGTCATCGGATTCATAATCCCCGGCTCCCGCAGAAGGAATCTCTGTAGCCTCATCTACAGACTCCTCATCCTGCTTCTTCTCCTCGGGGATCTCACTGGCCGCTTCATCAGCCGAATCCTTTTCACTAGCTTTCTCTGCCGAGGTCTTTTCCTCTGCGGCCTTTTCCTCTGCGGCCTTTTCCGTTGCGGCTTTCTCCGCCGCGGCCTTTTCCGTTGCGGCCTTCTCAGTTGCAACCTCTTCGGCTGCCGCTGTTGTCACTGCCGCCACATAGGATTCCTCAATCTGACCGGTAGTACGGATATGCTGGGCCCGAATAGTTGTAATGGATACACCCTCATTCAATACTCTGGCCGCCCCTGCTGCAGGGAGGATTGTATTATTCAATCCGCCGGCAGCCGCGTCCAGCTGAAGAGAGGAAACTGCCAATAACCCCGCCAATATTCCTGCTGTAATGATTGTTGTCTTTTTACTTCGCAAATGAAATCTCCTAAAAATCATGATACAGGGAAAGCAATTATATCCCTGTCCGACTACGAGCTTGCCTTGCTTCCATAAAAAATTTAAGCAAATTCTTACGCTTATTAAACGGCTCGAAACAAATATATTACAAAATTGTTAACTTGCGAAAACAATATTAACACCCATACCTTGAATTGTCAACGCCCTATCTAGCGATTTAATCTTTTCTAATACAAGATATGAAGTTTTTTCGAAAAATTTAATAAATTTGTAAATTTTTTTAGAGTCTCCAATAAAGGTAGCCTGCCCCTTCATATTGATCCTTATCCAGAATCCCCTTGACATCCGCCAGAACCCGGCCCTGCTCTTTCTCACGGAATAGGGCGTCGAAATCCTCCTGCCTGTAATTCTTGAAGACATCGTGGGCGACGGCCAAAATCACCGCGTCGCAGTCCTTTACCTCAGCTAAGGGGGTGAATTTGATGCCGTAAAGCCGCTCCGCTTCTGCCTCATCAGCCTCCGGATCGGCAATAAGCGGCTCTATTCCGTACTCCCTTAACTCATTGACAATATCAATAACCTTCGTATTTCTGGTATCAGGACAGTTTTCCTTAAAAGTAAAGCCCAGAATGGCCACCTTGGCCCTGCGTATAGGCACATCCGCGCGGATTAACAGCTTGACCACATCTCCCGCCACAAATTTCCCCATATCATCATTGATTCGCCGGCCGGCCAGTATTATCTGGCTGTGATAGCCCAGCTGCTCTGCCTCATAGGTCAGATAATAGGGATCGATTCCTATACAATGGCCTCCCACCAGCCCGGGTCTGAAGTTCATGAAGTTCCATTTGGTTCCGGCGGCCTTAAGGACAGATAGGGTGTCCACCCCCATCCGGTGAAAAATCATGGAAAGCTCATTCATAAAGGCAATATTCACATCCCTCTGACTGTTCTCTATGACCTTGGCGGCCTCCGCCACCCGAATACTCTCCGCCTTATAGACTCCCGCCAATACCACCAGACTATAGACATCCGAAACCTCTGTGAGGGTTTCCTCATCCATTCCCGATACTATCTTTACAATGGTCTCCAGAGTATGAATTCTATCTCCGGGATTAATCCTCTCAGGAGAATAGGCCACCTTGAAATCCAGGCCGCACTTCAGGCCGGACTCCTTCTCCAGAATGGGGACGCAGATATCCTCCGTCACTCCGGGGTAAACCGTAGACTCATAAACCACAATAGAGCCCCTGGTCAGATTTCTCCCCAGAATCTTGCTGGCCCCCTGAACAGGAGAAAAGTCCGGGGTATGGTCGCTATGGACCGGGGTGGGAACCGCCACGATATGGAATTTGGCTTCCTTTAATTTTGACTCATTGGAAGTAAAATCCACCCTGCAGTCTCTGACGCCCTCATTTCCCACTTCATTGGTGGGATCCTGTCCGGACAGATACTGCTGAATCTTACTCTCATTAATATCAAAGCCAATGACATTTAAATGCTTTGAAAAAGCTACGGCAAGGGGCATTCCCACATAGCCCAGCCCCACTACGGACAGCTTTTCGGTGCCGGCAAGCAGTCTCTCATATAATGACATATATTCCTCCTCATATTCTCTCTATAATGACAAAGCTCAAAAACCTATTCCCACTCTGCCTGATAAACTCTGTCCCCATATATGGGCTCTTCCGGGTCAAAGGCCCTGCCCTCCCCATCAAAAAAGCCCTTCAGAATATCTCCCTCGTCATGATGGAAATAAGGGGTTCCCGGGGCAGGACAGGTCTCCCCCTCTTCCACATAATAGCGATCATATTCTGTATCTCCGTCCATGAAATATACTTCATGATAGCTAATCCCGTCAATAAAGGCCCTGTCCAGAAAGGCCTTTCTTTCTGAGAGAAAGCTTTTGAACCGTTCCACTTCAGACGGAGTGGATTTATTTAGGTTTACATAAGTATAGGCGTCATTCATATCTGCGTACCGCCTGTCATCCATGGCGGCAGAATCGGCTATTTCCTCATAGAGGGCATCAATCCGCCCCCCTTCTGCAAGAGCCTTCTCCAAATAGGGCTCAAAGTCCTGCCGGTAAATCTCCCGGACCCGGAGATAGAAGTCCTCCTTCTCCAAAAGCTTTGAAAAGAGGTTCTCCGTAGTCTTGTGGGAAATACAAAGCCTGGTGACCCCCTCCGGCCTAATCACATCCAGGGAGTTCGAGGATACCAGAATATTGCCATAGGCAATATCATAATCCCAGACCGGCCCCGCAATGATTTTCCCTCCCCCGCTTTCCTTGTAGTAATAGGAGCTAGAGCGGACGCAGTCCACATTCTTGCTGATTTCCTCTATGAGATACTTGCGGGCAAAGGAATCCAGATCAATCAAATCCCCGTAATACCTGCCTGTCTCCGGGGAAATACCCGAGGGATCATAGGCCGCATCCTCCAGCTCCTGAAACTCCCGGGCAATGGTGTAGATCCTGGAATCATCCAGGATTTTGGGATATTGAATCTCCACATGATATCCCCTGCCGGTGTCAAAGTATCCGGGCACGGGGCCATTGGACTCATTTCCTTCAATGAGATAGCCCCCGTTCCCCACCTGTACCCGATTCTTCTCCGCATTATTCCGCTCGCAGAGAATATAATTTCCCGTATATTCCCCGTTCAGATAGAGGTCCACCGGTCTGAAATCCGGACTATTGGGAAGTCCCACCTCAGAGGCCATTTCATAGGTTAGGGAATTCCGGATGAGAGAGCCGTCTCTGGCATTGGCTACCAGAGCCCATTTCTTTGACGCCCCCATATTAAGTATATCCACTTCCTTTTTGAAATTCAGGTTATAGGGCTTCTTCTCAATCTTCGCTTTCCAGCTGGTTCTGCCCCGGCCCTTCATTTTCTTAAACCGGCCGGAGCAGTCCGCTTTTCCCCCGGCATCGATTAAAAGCATATTTCCGCCCTCATGATTTGTCTTATCCTGCCGGATATAGTCCATGGAGCCGGATTCGGTCTGAATAAAGAGGGCCGCAATGCCCTTTGACTGCATAATGGTCAGGGGAATCTCCCCCTCTATTCCCCCTGCAGGGAAGGAGAAATACTTCGTAAAGAAAAGAATACGGCCGGCTTCAGAAGGCTCCCCCTCTTTAGAGCCATATTCCAGCCCCGCGGCCTGCACGACCCGGTCTTCATTAGAAAGGACCGGGGAATCCTCCCTATCCGTCAACTCCCCTATCTCGCCGCCGGGCATGAGCCCTTCCTCTCCTGACCCTCTATCCACAAAGCTTTTCAAAGAATCCCCATTCCCGACTTCCTCTCCCTGTACCAGAAAGGTGTACCCCTTGGGCAATTGGAAATGCCATTCCTCCGGAACCGCATAGGAGGGCAGAAAGAAATAAGCCTGCCCATTTCGGTGAAAGAGCTTAATCTCCACCCTTCCATCCGTCACAATAAGCAGATCCTCTGCACTTTTTCCGCTTTCCGCCTCAGCCTCCCCGCCCTGTCCGGGGCCGGCGGGCCGGAAAAGCATCAGCAGAATTATCAAAACCGCTGCCGCAAGGACAGGGAGAATTAACCGTTTCCTTGCCATAATAGTATCCATTATCCTTTCCCTGCCTGTCCCTTATACTGCCTATAGAAGCGGAGTAACAGATAGAGCCCCAAAAGGGCCAGGACGGCAATGACACAATAACGAAGAACCGTATTATAGTACAGGAACTGGGTCAGAAGGCCCAAAACCATCATTACTGCCATCAACAGAAACAACAGCCTATTATTATACATATAGGTAATCTTCAAAAATCTGCTAAACATATAGTGCAGGAAGAAAAGCAAAATAAAGCCCGCCAATGTGGTATAGGCCGCGGCGACAAAGCCGAAAATGGGAATAAAAATGTAATTTAAGCCAATATTCACTAGGGCGGATAGGATGGTCCCCACAGAAATGAAAAGGGTCTTTTTGGCATATTGCTCCATATTTACATAGAAGGTATATCCAAACTTAAAACCATATCCCAGCATAATGGGGGGCACCACAAATTTGGCATCCGCATAGGCCGAACCGCCCAGGATCAGCATGAGCTCAGGGGCAATGAGAATAGTTCCCTCCACCATAACTACAAATAGCAGCATATAGAGAACGGAAACCTTTTTCACGGTATCAATCTGCTTCTGGTACATCCTGTCAAAGAGCCAGGGCACCCAGGCACTATTCATAGATGTGAAGAGGACGGAAATAATCATGCCACAGGAATAGGCAATGCTATAAGTGGCATTGGCCTCCGGCCCCACCATCTTGGTTATCATGACCTTATCAGAGGAGTTCAAAAGAGTATTG
Organism: Lachnospiraceae bacterium; assembly: GCA_024680595.1. Classification (GTDB taxonomy): domain Bacteria; phylum Bacillota; class Clostridia; order Lachnospirales; family Lachnospiraceae; genus NK4A144. Next base: position 12,651 of record JAILCB010000196.1, read on the forward strand.
GAAAGCAGATGGGGCACAATAGGGGCACTGAAAAGAACCGCATACTTCCAATAGGACAGATTCACAAGGGTCTTCCCCCTGCATAGCATGAAAATAAAGGCGGCGGCATAGGCAATTATAAGGGGAATATTTTCACCTATAATACGCCCAAAGAGCCGATCCTTTAACAGAAAGACCAGGCAGACCGAGAGCCCCGTAGAGGCCGCGGTCATGAGCACGGAAATGAGAACAAAGCTCTTATACTTTTGCTGTATCCGGTGCTTGGACTGCATAATGGACAGGGCCGGGGACAGCAATACATTTAGAAACATGACATGAATATAGATCATGTCTATTTCCAGAAGGCTGACAAAGAAATCCTGAAAGAGGAGGACGATTCCATAGAAGAGCGCCGTAATCATGGAGCCCAGGAATATGATGGAGGACAGATAGCCGTCAAAGTCCTCCTGAAAGTCATACCGGGCCCGGGCCACGGAGGACTGCATATCCAGGGTAACCACAACTGCCACAATGGAAAGCCAGGAGACAAAGTTACTGTAGGAACCAAACTCTCCCTTGGTCAGCATCCTGGCAAAAATCGGAGTAGTCAGAAAAGACATCCCTTTTAAGAGGAAGTTACTGACCGTATACCAGGCCCCTGCTTTCAGGGCCTTTCGATTATCATTCTCAATCTTTAGCATCCATATATCCTAGCCCACCTGAGAGTCATGGGCCGATTTCCCTGTTTTCCTGAACCAAATTACAATTCCTATCAATATGACAAATCCCAGAAGGGAGAATAGCATTCCCATCTTCAGAAATGGAGTAGTATAGCGGAATTCCAGATTATGCCGGCCCGCTGAGAGCTCCACCCCCAAAAAGGCCCGGTTGAGGCGGAGAAGCTCCTGCCTCTCCCCATCCACATAGACGCTCCAGCCTGCGCTATAGGGAATGGAAAGACAGAATAGCTTCCTGTCCGATGTCTCAATATTCCCGGTAATACGGTTGGCTTCAAAGCTAATATCCTGCAGACTTTCCTTCTTTAACTCATCCACATAGGCATCCACCTTGTCTGTGGGCTGGCAATAGACCTTCAGGCTGTCGTAGCTATAGACTCCCGCCTCGCTGAAGCGCACGCTTATTTCCTGACAGGGGGTCTCAGAATAGCCCGCATTATGGATGAAGTCATGCTGTCCGCAATAGGTCAGATGCTTATAGTTCCGGTACATATAGTCCTTTTCCACAGGGACTTCAGGTATTTGCCCGGAGGCCTGAGTCCCGTCACCGGCATCCCCGCCCGGCAGTCCTTCCTTAGTCTGACCTCCGATCTCCTTCCCGGAGTCCCCTACCTCATCCGCCGCATTAGGCTCTGACCCATCAGCCTCACTTCCGCTTTCCTCCCCGGAATCCGCCCCCTCCTGCAGCTTCACATATAATTGCACCGAGGTGGTTTCCACATCCTCTTCCGGGAAAGAGCGGTAATCCATGCCCTTCCATTCAATATAATTCTCTGATCCCGCCAGTCCCTTGTAGCGGAAGGTTAAAACCGCATCATCCTTCAAGACCCGGATTTGCTTATCGGAAAGCTCAATAGACTCATCCGGAAGGAGCTCATAATCCTGCTCCTGCTCCGCGAAAACAGGCTGGGCCTCAGGAAGAGATACTTCCCCTTCCACAAAAGCCCCCTGTAAAAGGGCCTGCTGCCTCTCCACTGCCGTCATTTCCTCATAGGCGGAGGCATTTAAGACCTTACTGTAGCTAAAGCCCAGGGGCAGGGGATTATGATTCTCATATGCGGCATAGAGGGGATCCCCCTGTGAATGCTCACATTCCCGCAAATCCGATTGGGAATCTCCCCCCTTCCGGAAGCGGTCGGACAGGAAGCCCTCCTCTCCCCGATTGACCACCGTATGCTTGATGCCAAAGAGGGACTCCAGCATACTCCTGCCATCCAGGTGATAGTAGCGGTAATCATAGGAAGTGGTCTGCATTTCCAGATCCCGAAATAGCTGGCTCAAGTCATCATTATAGATACTATAATAGAATCCGGTTGACATAACACGGTTATTCATAGCCGTATTGGCGGCATCATTCATATGAAAGAGCTGGGTCCTGGAATTCATGGCATCCGGCAGGCCCCGCACCACCCTCAAACCATTCTCGTACTCGCTGTCATCCACGGTCCCATATTTCCGGTAGGAATAAACCTCATCACTGACCTCCGGAGAATAGCGGTAGTACATATTTGCGGCAATTCCCGCCATGCTGAGAAATAGAAAACCAAGCACAAGGCCTTTTCTCCTAATGAAATTGCAAAGACTCCTACAGCCCCCAGCTACCTGTCCTGACCGATTACTGTTACCGGAGGACTGCCCCTTATCCTCTCCTATGGGCAAAGACTCCGCCTCTTCCTTTTTCCCCGCCAGAAATACAAAAGAACCGGCCGCAAACAGTAAAAGGAGGGCCATAATGGTCTGTCCCGTCCTGGACACCAAATTGGAGAGAACAAGGCCGCAGACCAGAAATTCTCCTATTAAAATGAAGCGCTTCTGCCAATAGGACAGATTCCCAAACTCCTGCACAGCCTTCACCGTCATATAGGCCACCAGCAGGGTAAAGGCCCAGGTCCACCGGTTCGTCATATAGGCGAAACCGTTCAAAGCCCTGCCAAAGAAGGGAATTAGGAGAAAGACCGAGAAGAGACAGAAGGCTATTTTTAAATCCTTATATTTCTTCCTGCAGGAAAAGACTGTGAGTACGGCAAGGACACCTATTCCCGTCATCCCAATATAGGTATAGAGAGAGGGGTAGGCCTCCATGGTCATAAAGGTAGGCAGAATGAGCTTATAGTATCTGAGGGGATAGAGAAAGGTCGAGTACCGCTCCACCCCGAAACGGTTCATATAGAGCACCAGATGCAGAACCACCGGCAGAAAGACCGCACATGCAATGAGTACCGCGTCAAAGCCATAGAACAGAAATTTCCCCACCCAGGCCCCTATATCCTTCACAGTGAAGCGCTTTATTAGCCTTACATAGCGGAATATGCAGTAGAGAGCCGCAAAGGCCACAATCATGTAGAAGAAATAGAAATTACTAAGGGCGGATAAGGCTGTGGCTATAATAAAGAGATAGGGACGCTTCTTTTCAAAAATCAGATCTATGCCCAGAAGCACCAAGGGAAAATAGATGGTGGGCATAGCGAACATATTATTGGTAAAACCAACCCTCAGCTGATAGCCGGACAGGGCATAGAGAAGGGCTCCGGGAAGCACGGCGGCCCGGCCATTCCTGTGATGGAGGGCATAGAAGGAGAAAGTCACCCCGGATAAATACATGCGGAAAAGGGCAATGAGTCCAAAGCCCGTATCCAAAAGATTCTGCGGAATTAGGCCCAGGATGAGATAGAAGGGATCCCCTACTACATGATAGTGGAGGGTCAGCAGGGCATCGGCCCCATAGCCTATGGTAGGATCGAAAAGGGGCAGCTGCCACCTGTGATTTACAAATAACTCACGGAAAAAGGTCCGGATATAGTTTCCCCAATAGAGAAAGGCATTATAATCCTGGGGAAAGCCGTCGGAGGCCTTCATAGGAATCCGCCCCGCCTGTCCAAATAGGAGAAGCAGGAAAAGAGAAAGCAGGGCAAAGCAGACCGTATAAAGGGCAAAATAGCCCAGTTTTCCCCGCCCTTTTCTATTCATTTTTTCTGGAGATCTTGAAAAAATCATACCTGCCGACCAGCTTCCATTCCATCTGCAGCCACTGTTTCTCTTGACGTCAGACACTTTCCCTCCTGAGGACCGGCCAGAGACAGATTCCCGGCCCTTCCCTCCTGAGAACCGGTCTGCGACAGATTCCCGGCCTTTCCCTCCTGAGGACCGTCCTTAAGTGCCCCTGTTTTATTTAGAGACTTGCTGTCATGAATGGAGGGCGTCAGAAATACCACATCCACAAGACTCCTCTTCAGGATTTCCGCAATGGTCCGGTTTCTCTCCTCATCCCCTCTCTCCCGCTGCGAACCCGCGAGATAAGACTCCAGAGTGTCCCCCCGGAAGCCGTCGAAGCCTGCCACATAAACCCTGGTCACACCGCAGCGCTCCAGAAGTGTAATAGCCATAACCGTACTATCATCACAATATATATCACTGGAATAGGACAGATTATTATAGGAATAAACCTGACAGTAACCCTTGAGCTCATCCCTTAGAAGATTCGATGTAATGAGGAGCCTGTCCCCTGTTTTCTCCCCCAATTGGGCATGACGCTTGGCACTGGTACAGAAAATATAATCCGCCTTAATATAGTCGGGTTCAAAGTTTACCGCAATGACAAGAGTATCCTCTTCTGCCAGAAAAGCTTCTATTTTCTCCCTATAGCGGACCAGGGAAGAGCCGGGGGCCACCAGGAGAATCCGGCCATGTCCCTCCAGACTCCCACTCAGGTCTGACAAAGCGGCAGAATCATCAATCTCCTCATTCATATAATCCTGATAAAGGCCCTCTATATATTTCTCATTAAACATCTCCGCCTCATCCCGGGACACCTTGGACAGAATCCGCTTAATGTCCTTGGTCAGAAGCCGGCCCCGGCCCATGAGATATTCGGCATAGGTACGGTGGAGATGGAACTGTGCCGACAGGGCATAGGGGATAGAATATCCCCAGGTCTCCCGGGCCTTGATAGGCGCAATATAGGCATCGATGGAATCCAGAGCGGGCTCCGTCACATAATCATGGCCATATTCAATATTTAGGTGATCCATGATCTGCTCAATACAGAGATTGCCCGGCACCCGGCCCATGCCCAAAAGGGAGCCGTCAATACTCAAAGGCCTCTTGGGATTGCGAATAGTCAGGGCGTGCTGGGACAGGGAATAGGCAAGGCCCATATTCTCATGCAGGTGCAGACCGATACAGATATCCGGCAGCAGATTATGATCCACCAGGGAATACAGATGGGTCAAGTCCCTATTCCTCATGACGCCAAAGGTATCCACAATGGAAAAGCCATAGGGATGCAATTCATTGACCTTCCGGATCACGGATAAATACTCCTCATCGGAGTAAACATTGCAGTTTACAGGATTTATGTAAACCTTGTACCCCTTATCCATCAGGGTCCTGGCGGCCTTCAGCCCCCAATCCAGACGGAAACGCTTGAAGGAAAGCCGGAAGAAGTCCACTGTCCCGTCATAGGGCTCCACGTGATCCACGTCAATAAAATCCGCCATCAGGGAAAAGCGGGAAACGCCCTTTTCCTTGGGAAGCACCCGCTTGAAATCCGCAATATTATAGTAGCGCGCCGTATTGATATCACAGGGCTTGTCCCATAGAAAGCCTGCCTCAATAATGTCAATCCGCGCCTCCACTAGATTTTTTATAACATTCTTAATGGCGGTTTCTCCGAAAACGCCGTTTACAATATGACCGCCATCTCTCAGAGTGCAGTCCAAAATTTGAATATTATCCCGCATATCGTCTTAACTTTCTATTTTCTTTCTGAGAATCTCCTCGACTTCAGGAATCTGCTCCGGCAAATCCACCCCAATCGTTGGGAAATCACTGATTCCTAAGCGAATCTTGCGCCCGTGCTCCAGAGCCCTGTTGGGCTCCACCCCATTCTCCCCGATTTCTAAGGGGGACTGGCCCCAGGACAGAAACTCCAGAAGGAAGTCCCGCCTGTAGGCATAGAGCCCTACAAGGAGGTAGGCATCCGCCTTATCAAAATTATAGGGAACGGGGGCTCTGGAGAAATAAAGGGCATCTCCCTGTAAATCCGTGACTGCCTTTACCACTCCATACTTCTGCCACTCACTCTTCTCATCAATCCGGGTCCTAAGGGCCGCATACTCCACCTTGTCGTCATCCAGAACCAGATGCAGTACCTGGCGGATGGCCTCCGGCTCAATCAAGGGCTCATCCCCCTGAATATTGAGATAGATATCCCCATCCGTCCTGGAAGCCACCTCCGCCACCCGGTCCGCTCCGGTCTTGTGCTCCCCTGTCATCATATAGTTCATGCCATACTGCCTGCAGCAGTCCGCAATCCTCTCATCGTCCGTCGCCACAATGACTTCATCAATCTCTTCCGCCTTCAGGGCCTGCTCATAGACCCAGACCACCATAGGCTTGCCCAGAATCAATGCCAAAGGCTTCCCGGGATAGCGGGAAGACTGATAACGTGACGGAATAACGCCAATAACCTTCATATCTGCCTCCAAAAAATCATCTTTATTTCATCTTTTCCAGAAAACCAGGCCTGCCAAGGCGGGTTCCCCCTAATCGAGTAGGGCCTCACCCACATCTCAGACCCTTCGGGCCTTCGATGATGGGCTGTCGCCAGGGTCTCGCGCTCGTGCAAGCACGCCGATGAAACTTTAGCTCCTAGCCTGCACAAAAAAAGAAAACCGGCCCATCTGCAGTCATTATATAGTTAACATAATATTATTATCGTTAACCTCTTCTTCTGGCAATTATCCTATCCAACACAGCCTTGGTATTGTCCGCCGCATGGGGCTTCCAGAAATAATCCGCGATTTCCCGGGCCTTATCTCCGGAGTCCATGTGAAGAATGCCCTCCAGCAGCTCTTCCGCCCTATCAATGGGCTTTGCGAACCCCTTATCGCAGAGCCTCATGGCCTCCTCTCCAAGAGGATGCCTCATAATAAAGGTAGAGAGTCCGAAGCCCAGTCCCTCATAAATGGCCGTGGACTTGACACCCACCTGGGCGTCACATTCCGCGAAAACATCATAGATTCCCTTATCCAGGGTATCCAAAACCGTGAGCCCCGAAGCCGCCAGCTCCGGATACATTTCCCTCCAATTGGGAAACTCAATGGGATGCAGCTTGTAGATGACATCAATCCCATGTTCTGCGGCAATCCGGGAAAACTCAAGGGCCAGAAGACTTAAGGGCCTGCCATAGACCAGCCCGCTAATGAAGACCACCTTCCTGTGATTGGGATCCCGATGGACCAGGGTCCGGTACTTCTTCACCTGTTCCTCAAAGCGGTTCTGTCCCACCGCAATGACCCGGCTCTTGGGTATGGGAAGTCGGGCAAACTCATTCCAATATTGGGAATAGGTGAGGGCGAAATCCGCGAACTGCTTTTCCTTCACGCCCTTAGGATATACGGCATTTGGGGTCATGATACTGTGCTGCAGCTCTACTGTGGGAATCCGGAGATCCTTGGCTGTCTCATTCAAAAGCCTGGCCTCAAAGCTCTTTCCCACCACCTCCACAATAACCCTGGGCCTGACCTTTTTGAGAAAGCGGGCCAGGGCGGGCTTCATGCTGCGCCGGTAGCAGTAAAGAGTGACAATCCGCTCATAGAGAGCCTGTCTTCCTATCTGAATCCGGAATGTTTTCTCCAAATCGTCAAAGGGCTCATCCATAATCTCCTTTACTTCCTGAATCAGAGCCCTGTATTTACCGGGGAATAGCTTTTGAAACAGCACATTATAGACATAGCTGATATCCGTCATCCGGTCCAGATAGGCCATATTCCTGGAATAGGCGGGCTCCAGGTGATCCGGGGTCCTGGCCCTCTCCAGTACCAATGAATTGGGATAGAGATCCGTCAGATAATCTGTATAGGGACAGATATATTTCCCATCCTCCATCACCCTTCTGGGATGACAGAGGATCAGGAGATCCACGTCCCTTGAAGAAGTCTTCTCCGACCTTTTCCATAGGCGGAAAAAGCGCTTCACCCTGCCCTCCTCTTCCTTGGGATCCTCGAAATAATCCCTTTCCTCCCCGCTGACGAGGCTCAGGAGATTATTGACGAAGTCCCTCCTAATATAGGAATAGAAGTCGAAGCCGTGAAGCCGTCCCTTCCGAAATATATTCTGCCGGCCTTCCCAGGCCACCAATGTTTCCGTAAAATTCATATTCTCATTCATGGTCCCAATTATACTGTAATTTCATATCCTTGACAATCTGAAGAAAGCCCCTGCCGGTCCATAAAGCTATGTCAAAGCCTTCCCGATGGGGCCGCCCCTCTATTCCTGCCGGCTGCAATCGAGGGGAGGAAAGCCCCCTCTCGATTCGGCTTTGCCCGTCATCTCAGGCCCAAAAGATCTTCGATGATGGGCTGCTCCTTGCGTCCCCGCGCTCGTGCAGGCATGCCAGCGAGACTTTGGCTCCTAGCCTGCACAAAGGAAAAGGACAGGGAAGGCTTACCCTCCCTGCCCGTATTTCTTCTCAAAGTAAAGTTCCTTTAATTACTCCATCTCCACATTATTCCACTCTTCCTCGCGAATCAGGCCAACATAGGTCTTACCTACATTAATCTTGATCTCATTGCCGTCGGAATCGTAGTAACGGGTGGCATCCAGGTCATTACTCTTTGTCCATGTGACCTCAATGGCCTTTCCGTTAGTGATATAGAGACCCTTTCTGCCGGAAGCCGTAGGATGATAGGTCATATAACCGTGGTCATCCAGCTGCTGCAGAACCGCATTCTGCAAGAGCACATTGGTAAAGGAGAGCTGCACTCCATTTGCCGCATCCTTCTCAGCAGAACCATACTGGAAGTATTTGTAGGTCTTGGTGGACTCGTCATACTCCATCCAAGGGTTATTGTGATGGAAGGGCAGTGTCAGCTTTGTGCAGGTCTTGGCATCCGGATAGGAAGACAGATCGTTGGGCTTGGTCCTGGAAGCAAACTGATAATGGGGCTGGCCGCTGTAATACTCATTATAGGTCTGGGAGACCTTAGGGTTATTCTTGAAGTTCTTCTCCAAGTCCCCGCTTACCACATACTCCGTGAACTCCCTGGCCTTACCATTATCTATTCTGGAGAAGGTGCCGCTAAAGTGATCCGTGAAGGGATTCTTGAAGTAAACGTCATTGTAGTAAGGGCCGCCGTCGTGGCAGAGGACTGCATTCCACTCAGGATAGATAACCAGGTTTGTAGGACGGGTGCTTCGGATGGAGCCCAGGCGCTTGATATTCGCCCAATCCTTGACCATAACCATCCAACGGGTTACGCCCTCATTCTGGGTACTGTTAATCAGCTCATAAACGATATCCACATCGGAGACGCCATAATGGGGCAGGGCTACCTTGTCATTATCCACCATAACCGCTACCGGCCGCTGATCCTGGAGAGATTCGTCTATCCACTCTCCTGTGAGCTCACTGGCGTACATTCCCTCAGGAGCTTCGTCCACCACTTCCTCTTCCGTTTCTTCAATGGTAGGAAGGGCTTCCGTGGAAGAACTGCTCTGCTCTCCTCCGGCACCGGCTCCGCCGATTACAATCATTTCCTCTTCCTCTTGTGTTGCGGCGGCTTCGGTTTCCTTTTTGCTGTCACCCCCACCGCAGGCAGTCAAAAGCATTGTGCCTGCCAAGGCCATTGCCAATAACGCATTCCATTTCCTCATGAGACATCCTTTCTTAGAAATTCCCGAAACGTCCAAATATCAATCCTGAATACTATAACAGACCGGTTTTGTCCCTGCTTCAGGAATTCTATCCATTCTTCTGAAATCTTCATCCCCCCGTGGACCGAACCCGGTCTTTTCCAAAGCTAAATCCGACCCACTTCATAACTGTATTCATTAACAATAATCACTTTACATAATGCAAAGCCTAACTATGATACCACAAAATATAGAAAAATACTATCTGTAAACCACAATTTTTCAAAATTGTATGACTTTCCGAATGCGACAAGGAACCGCATTCAGAAATCCCGCGCTCTGCGCTGGATACGATCCCTGCTCCGCAGGAACTTGGTCGTGTAGAGGCTCCGGCCACCGGCTCACAGAAAAAGTAGGATAAAACAGCCTTTACGCTCTATTATCCTACCTTTCTTCTAGTTTAAGAGGCCATCTCCCGCCCTTGAGCTATCAGGCCATTTCCAGTAAAAGGTTCATTCGCGGTCCGCCCGGCCTCTTACTCATGAAACAGGCAGGCTGTACCCGCGCTTCATGCTGACACATTTGAAGCGGGGGATTGCTTTCACTGCCTTCAGAAATCTGCTTACCGGTAGATAATGTCATCCCGGGAGGGTCCGTTGGATACCATTGTAATAGGGAAGCCCAGGTGCTTCTCTATGAACTCAATATAATTTCTGCAGTTTTCCGGCAGCTCCTCATATTTGCGGATACCTGATATGTCGCACTTCCACCCGGGCAGGGTCTCCAGCACCGGCTTAGCCCTCTCCAAAAGCCTGGGTGTGGGGAAGTCCTCCGTCACCTTGCCGTCGATTTCATAGCCCACACAAACAGGAATCTCATCCAGATAACCCAGGACATCAATGACAGTCAGTGCAACATCGGTGGCTCCCTGCAGCCTGCAGCCATAGCGGGAGGCCACACAGTCATACCAGCCTACCCTGCGGGGCCGTCCTGTGGTAGCGCCGTACTCTCCGCCATCTCCGCCCCTTCTGCGGAGCTCCTCCGCCCGGTCCGGATCCAGAATCTCAGATACAAAGGCCCCCGCCCCCACTGAAGAGGAATAAGCCTTGGAAACTGCTACAATCTGCTTAATCTCATAGGGCGGAACTCCGGCGCCTACCGCTCCAAAGCCTGCCAGGGTTGAGGAGGAGGTTACCATAGGATAAATCCCCTGATCCGTATCCTTCATGGTGCCGAGCTGACCTTCCAAAAGAACCGTTTTACCCTCCTTTAGGGCATTCCAGAGGAAGGAACTGGTATCTGCCAGATAGGGCTCAACCATGTCTTTATACTCCATACAGGTCCGGAACAGATCCTCCGCATTAAGGGGTTCTCTGTGATAAAGGCCTGTCAGGACGGGATTCTTCTGAATGCAGATATTCTCAAGTCTATCCTTTAGATAGGGCTCATCAAACAGCTCACAGGCCTGAATGCCGATTTTCAGATATTTATCAGAATAGAAAGGAGCAATTCCGGACTTGGTGGAGCCGAAGGAGTTACCTCCCAGCCTCTCCTCTTCACATTCATCAAAGAGAATATGATAGGGCATAACCAGCTGTACCCGGTCGGAAATCAAAAGCCTGGGCTTAGGCACGCCCTTCTCCACAAGCCCCTCTATCTCCTTCATGAGTACAGGTACATTCAAGGCCACTCCGTTTCCAATAATATTGGTCACATTCTCATAGAAAACCCCTGAGGGACAGGTGTGCAGGGCAAACTTCCCATATTTATTCTTAATGGTATGGCCTGCATTGGCGCCCCCCTGAAAGCGGACCACCACATCGGCCTGCTCTGCCATCATATCCGTAATCTTTCCTTTTCCCTCATCGCCCCAGTTAGCGCCTACAATTGCCTTAACCATACCGGTCCTCCCTTTCTGTCAAATCCTACAATAACTCTATCACTCTTTCTTTACCCTGCCGGACAAGGCTAAAAGCACGGCAGGAAAAGACCCGTCTATTCCCGGCAGCCGTCATATCCGCTGCCCCCAAAGCACTTTGCCTATTATTATCCTCTATGCAAGGCCAATTCTACTCTTATACGTTAATTTCCGCATGCATACCCAGGAGCTTTTCGTATTTCTCCAGAACCGGTCTCACTTCAGCCTGCAGGAATTCCTCCACCTGAGTCTCTGACCGGCCTGTAAAGCTCTTGGGATCCATTCTCTCTGAAAGCTCTTCTTTTGTCATGTCAAACAGGGGATCCGCCGCAATTAGGTCCAGGAGATCATTATCCTTTCCCTCCTTCTTCACATGTTCCCCGGCCTGCATGGAAAGCTTTCGAATCTCTTCATGGAACTCCTGTCGGTTGCCGCCCTTTTTCACGCAATCCATCATAATATTCTCTGTAGCCATGAAGGGAAGTTCCGCCATGAGATGCTTTTCTATTACCTTGGGATAAACCACCAGGCCATCTGTCACATTGAGAACCAGATCCAGAATTCCATCCGTAGCCAGGAAGGCCTCCGGTACAGAAAGCCGCTTGTTGGCGGAGTCATCCAGGGTCCGCTCAAACCACTGCAGGGCACTGGTAATAGCAGGGTTGAGGGCATCCACAATGACATATCTGGCCAGAGAGGCAATACGCTCGCTTCTCATCGGATTACGCTTATAGGCCATGGCAGAGGACCCGATTTGGGACTTTTCAAAGGGCTCCTCCACCTCCTTTAAGTGCTGCAAAAGGCGAATGTCATTACTCATCTTGTGGGCAGTGGCCGCTATACCGGCCAGGATATTGACAACCCTGGTATCCGTCTTTCTCGAATAGGTCTGGCCTGAGACCGCGACACAGGAAGTGAAGCCCATTTTTTCCGCAATCTTCTTGTCTACCTGTCTCACCTTCTCCTGGTCTCCGTTAAAGAGCTCCAGAAAACTGGCCTGAGTTCCGGTGGTCCCCTTAGATCCCAAAAGCTTCAGGGAACCCTTGACATATTCCAGATCGGACAAATCCATGAGGAAGTCCTGGAGCCAGAGAGAAGCCCTCTTGCCCACAGTAGTAGGCTGGGCCGGCTGGAAATGGGTAAAGGCCAGAGTAGGCAGGGCCTTGTACTCCTCCGCAAAACGGGCCAGCTTCTCAATCACATTGACAAGCTTTCTTTGAACGAGTCCCAAAGCCTCGTCCATGAGAATCATGTCCGTATTATCCCCCACATAGCAGGAGGTGGCACCCAGATGAATAATCCCCGCGGCCTTGGGACACTGCTGACCATAGGCATAGACATGGCTCATGACATCGTGGCGAACTTCCTTTTCCCTCGCCCTGGCCACTTCATAATTAATATCATCCTTATGGGCCTTCAATTCATCAATCTGCTCATCCCTAATGTCCAGTCCCAATTCCTTCTCGGTCTCCGCAAGGGCGATCCAGAGCCGTCTCCAGGTCTGAAACTTCTTGTCTTCCGAGAAAATATGCTGCATTTCCTTAGAGGCATAGCGCTCTGACAGGGGGCTAATGTAACGATCGGTGTCTGACATATCCTTCTCCTCTTTCCTCATAAATGGAAGTTAACGGCTTCATACAAAAGCGAAAAGTAATCGTCTTTTTGAAAAACAAAAGAAATTATATATCAGAGCTTTTTTCTATGCAAGCATTCATACGGGTTATTATCTAGTATTTTTAAGCTCTTAGCTAATCAGTTTACATAATATTAAAGGGACATTTCCTTTTCTGAAATGTCCCTTTTCCATACATTATTCCTAATAACCTACAATCTCAAACTAAAGCTGCCCCCAGAGCCTTGCATTCAGAGATGGCGGAATCATCCGGTGCATTATTGGCCATGACACTGTCCACAACGAGATTTGCGCCGGCACTCTTGCAGCGGTCCTCCCAATCCCTCATCCACTGGCCGTCTCCCCAGCCATAGGAACCGAAAAGGGCAATCTTCTTTCCGGAAAGAGCGCCTTCCACATCCATAAACATAGGCTCAAACTCGGACTCTTCCAGAACCTCGGCTCCCATAGCGGGGCATCCGAATGCAATTCCGTCGAATTCCCCAACCTTTGCGGATGAGAAATCAGATGCCGTAAATACAGTAACCTCCGCCCCGGTATCCTTAGCTCCGGCTTCAACTGCTTCAGCCATAGCCTGGGTATTGCCGGTTCCGCTCCAATAAACAACTGCTACCTTGCTCATATGAAATCCTTCCTTTCAATAAATGCATCGAGGGGAGGAAAGCCCCCCTCTCGATTCCGCACGCGAACATTCCGCACTTCGTGCTCCATGTTCTTGCGACCGGCAAATGAATTTGCATGCAAGCATGCATTCGCTTGCCGGTCTTGTGCTAATCGAGAGGGGAGGAACCCCCCTCTCGATTCCGCACGCGAACATTCCGCACTTCGTGCTCCATGTTCTTGCGACCGGCAAATGAATTTGCATGCAAGCA
>JAILCB010000222.1 GCA_024680595.1 Lachnospiraceae bacterium
AAAGCCCACTGACCCTGAAGAAGAGGGCTATACCTTCGGGGGCTGGTTCACGGATGCAGAATGTACAAATGCGTATGACTTTGACACAAAAGTGACCGATCACATGACGCTTTACGCCAAGTGGACCGCCAATCCCGAAGAAACTACCTATACTGTAACCTTCCATACCAATGGTCATGGTACTGCCCCCGATTCTCAAACGGTCTCTGAAAACGGCAGGGCACAAAAGCCCACTGACCCTGAAGCAAAGGGCTATGCCTTCGGGGGCTGGTTCACGGATACAAAATGTACAAATGTGTATGACTTTAATACAGAGGTAACTGCGGACATTACTCTCTACGCCAAATGGACCGCCAATCATGCCACCACGGGAGAAGACGCCGACTCCGTGTCGCCTCAGGCTGAGAAATATGTATTCGACCCCGCCGACCCCCAGGCCTTAGTCGCAAAGACAAAGGCAGACATCAGCCCCGCCTTCGAAAAAATCATGGATTCCCCCGACTATGACCCCGGGGCCAGGCACCGTTATGTAAGTAAGAATAAGAAAGTAGCAAGGGTGAATAAAAATGGAATCCTTACACCCAAAGACACGGGCCTGGTGGAAATCGTGCTGGAGCAGAGGAAAAATGGCTCCCAGTGGACCCAGATCGGTGAAGGGCTAGAGCTCTATGTACAGAAACCCCAAATGAAAAAAATAGACACCAGGAAAGTCTCGGACGCTTCCTTCAGCGCCTATGAATACCTCAGCAAAACCACCTATTCCCCCACCCGGTGGATCTCCACCAAACCAAATGTAGCCAGGGTGGATATCAATGGGAAAATTACCATATACGAAAACGGAAGCACCGATATCATCGCCCTATACGGGGCCGGCGGCAGCAGTTCAAAGAAAAAGTACAAAACCAGGATAAAAGTCCAGAAATAAGGCCGGCCCCCGGGAAGATATTTCTTCTCCCCGGGGGCCTTTAGATCCCTCAAATTCTAATTCTTGCCCTATTCCACTTCCTCTTCCAATTCCTTTAGTAGGGCAGACGTTTCCGCCGACAGGGCATAGGTTTCATAGAAATCCCCGTCCTCAAATATCTTCTCAATAACCGCCCTCTCCTTTTTATTAAGATCGAAAAGACCCAGGAAATCCCTTGCCGTCATGTTATCGGCAATGCCCAGAATAGCAAAAGCCATAAGCTTTAATGTGTCATCATTGGAATCGGCAATACACATGACCGGCATATAGAAATTCCCGCCCTTGAGCACCAGGTACAGGCCCTTAAGCTTATTATCATGAATGATGCCACAGCTGGTATTCTGCTCGAAATCAGAGGCACGAAGGCCCCTAATCCCCTTCAAACCAAGAAATCCATTAATCATCGTAGCATTAATTTTGCTGAGGGGGTGCACGTCCTCAAGCGCCTGCTTTTCCGCAAAGGACAGGAAGGGAAGAGTGGTGACCTTGTCCGCTCCGACAATAAAGGTTACCGGCGGCTTCCATTCATTTGAAAAACCCTTTTCGGTAAAATAACTCCTATACCGCTCTAAATACTCCTTTTCACCCACATCCTCGCAAAAGAACACCGATATTCCCTCATATCCGCTCTCCCCCGCTACACTGCATAGTTCTGCCAGTAATCTCTCCCCTATTCCCTTATAGCGGAAACGTTCCAGGACATAGAGCCATCTAATAATCAGTTCTTCGTCCTCACTCTCCTCGTATATGAGAAGACCCGCCGGCACAAGAGAGTCCCCCTCCTCCACAAGGGCCCCCAGGCCTCCCGCATAGGGTAAGGCCAAACATGCCCTTTCATGCTCAGGAGCCAGCTCTGAAAAATACATACTGTTGTCATAATCTACCAGCACAATATTCATAAATATAATCCTTTCACATGTCCCAGCTGCATCCCCGCCGCCCTCTGGCAGTGGGATAAGTCTTGTTACTAATTATTCCTCCCTTTTGCCGCTATAGGCCTTTCCCCCCTTGATAGCCGGGAAAAGAGCATTGGTAAGATTTCTTATGGAATCGTCCTTGCGGTTAATTACTATATCCGCATCCTTAGGACAGAGTTCCAGAGCCCTGCCCGCCGTAAAGCGGATCATATTCAGAAGATCCTTTCTGGCTCCGGGCTCCAGGGCAAATAAAAGTATAGGTTCAAACTCCTTCTCACCCCTCTGATGAATGAGGAAGAGTCCTGTCACCTTGTTATCCTTCATGGTATAGGCAGAAAGCTGGACCTGATGCCAGAAGAGGGGCAGATTTGGCAAATCCTCCTCCACCTCCCGTCTGCTGCTAAAGACACAGTTCATGATGCCGGCCTTCACCTTTCTCAAGGGAATTGATTCTATCTCTCCAATAATATCCGACTTGCGGATTTTTTTGCAGGCAGGAGACTTGGACAAATCCTCTATGGTTACGTGAATCCTATCGCTCTCCTTCTCTTCCAGAACAAAGCCAAACTTCCTTAGAAAGTCTGCCGTATCCTCATTTCCTTCCTTTGGGATTTCAAAGCGGGTTATCTTCACCCCTTCTTTATCCAGCCTTTCCTTTAATTCCTCCATAAGGGCCCTGCCACAGCCAATTCCCCTATGGTCCATATCCACAAAAATTGACTCCAGTCTGGCCTCTGTATCCCTATCTGCGCTTTCCAGATACATTAGCTTGTAGATGCAGGAAGCAACAGGGGTCTGATCCTCGTCTAGGACAATAAAGGCCCTGTAATACTCCCTCCCTATGTTCTCGGCTAGCTTTTCCGGAATTAAAGACTCAAACTCACCTAGATTTTCCTTCTCTAATGTCAACGCGTTCATCACTCTGCCCCCACTAACCTGAGGGACTCATTAATTTCTCTTAGAAAATCATCTGTCTCCCCCTTTTCCTTCATCAGTGCATGGCCGCTGAGCAGCTCGACCTTTAATTCTCCATCCTGGAGAAGGGCGTCCGCCACATTCTCCTCAAAGAACCGTAAATGCCCTATATTCGTAACCTTAGTGATTAGAAGGAACTGGCCTTCTCCCATATACATGGCTTCACACCCCTCAGGCAGCTCGGAACGGATAAGCTCCGCAACCTTCCTGACAGTCTCCCTGGTCCGGGAATAGCCCTCATCCCTTACAATTGCCTCCAGATCCTTTATCACGAACATAATTCCCGACGCAAAGCCATATTTTTTGACCCGTTCAGGACTCATAATATAATTATAATAGAATTCGTTATAAAAGCCCGTCCGTGGATCCCTATAGGCAATCTCTTCCAAGGCTCCCATTACCACGCCGCAGAGAGAAATGGATGACCCCAGGGGCACCACCGAGAAATAGTCATTGGTAATGAAGCCCAGGCCAAAGCTGACGATCATGGGAAGAATGAAGGAGGCTACCGGGAAGAAACGCAGGCCGCCAAATTTATTTCTGTAGTTCACAATAATTATGCCAATATAGATAACAAAGAGCACAAGGACTATCATTAAACCAATATAGCCGGGGCCGCTTACGAAATTATTATTCCCATCCACGGTAAAGAGCAGGCCGGTGAAGGGATTCGTAGCAATTACCAGGAAGCAAAGGAATAAAACCACAAGCAGGGGCCTGTTTGAGTGTTTCAGCCTGTAAAGGCTTTGATAGAGGCAATAGTCCACATATAATACCCAGGTATACATTATGAAAATCCCTATGAAGGAGAGGAGCATAATGCATACAATATTCAGGATCCTGGCCCCCGGAAAGGTCCTCTCATTAAGCAGATAGCTAAGGCTATGTAGGACAATATATACCGCCGTGGCTTCCACATTCCATAGAAGAATCTTGCTGTCCATCCTTTTCCCGGACATCAAATGCCTTATCCTTACGGCCGCCAGCCCTATCAGCACAAGTCCTATACAGTCAAATATGACTGTCGGTATTACATAATCAAACATAATTTCTAATTCTCAACTTTCACATCATATTGCTTCAGCCATGCATACTTCTTGCCTTAATCCATCTATCATATCCATCCTTCCAATCCTGCCGGAACTGAGCTTCGGCGGACTTCAGGGTGGCATGTTGTGCATACAGTTTCTCAGGCTCCTCAAAACTGCTTTCCGTATTAGGCTTTACATATTTATAACCTTTGAGGAGGTAGAGGGTCTCCATGAAATTCGCTTCCTTGCTATTCAGTCTGGCCTTTAACTGCTCGAACAGATCCGGATATTTATTACTTAACTCCTCAAGTCCCTGTCCCAGGGCGGGAATCTTGTCATTCTTCACCTTGCCTGTTTCTCTGTCTATGGAAACAATATTAGAAAGGGTGTTTAGTTCATGTATCCGGACAGTCTCAAATTTCTCTGTACTTCTGAGAAGATCCTCATCGCTGGTCCTATCCGGAGCACTGAGCTGGGGAAGCTTCAGTAATACATCTTTCACATAGGACCTTCCTATTTCAATCAGCTTGTCCTTAAATTCAGAAAGATCCGGCTCTTCCATACCGCCGTTTTCATTGAATTTATATTCCCTAGTAAGCGTCTTTAATAGTTCTTTGTTATAGGCATCATTTTCCCTATCCTTTTTGGACACGTAATGGCCTGATGCATCCCTATAAACGGGACGAACAAAACAATTCAGAAAACGGAAGGTGTCCATTTCCCCCAGACTCGGTCCTCCCATAGCTTCCAGATTCTTCCGTATAATCTTTATATTATCTGATTTCTTACCCCAGACCGGATTCCGGAAAACTACCATTCTCCACTTATATTCCTCTCCGCTGTGCTTCATATACTCTTCCGGAGACAGGAATTCCTTGCGTTTTTCCCTTCTTTCATTCTCC
>JAILCB010000256.1 GCA_024680595.1 Lachnospiraceae bacterium
TCCCAAGAATATGTGGGTAAAGAAGAACGAGCCTGAGAATTGGGCAAAGACCAAGACCATGTTCGAGTTTGAGGACTGGTTGAACTGGATTCTGACCGGCAGAAAGACTGTCTGCATGTCCATTGCTGCTTTCCGTTGGAACTATGATGACAAGAACGGCGGATATCCTGTTGATTTCTACAAGGCCTGCGGCATTGGCGATGTCATGGACAAGCTGCCCAAGGATGTTCTCAAGGTTGGAGAGACTGTTGGAAATGTTAGCCCTGAAGCTGCAAAGATGTTCGGTCTCAGCGAGAAGACCATCGTGGTCGAGGGTACCGCAGACTGCAACGCCTGCATGTATGGTGTCGGCAGCGTACGTCCTAACGGAATGGCTCTCATCGGCGGAACTTCTTCCTGTCTCTTAGGCTTAACTGAGACTGATTTCCATGAGAATGGCGTTAACGGATCTTATCCTAACTGCATGTATGATGGCACCAGCCTGGTAGAGGGCGGCCAGACCGCATCCGGCGCTATCCTGACCTGGTTCAAGAATAACCTGGTTCCCGGCGACTGGACACAGGAAGCTCAGAAGAGAGAGATGAATATCTTTGATCTGATTACTGAGAAGGCCCAGTCCGTTCCCGTTGGCTGCGACGGCGTTGTCATGATGGACTACTTCCAGGGCAACAGGGCTCCTTATGCTGATTCCAAGGCCCGTGGAATGTTCTGGGGACTTTCCGTTGGTACCACCACCGCCCACATGGCCAGAGCCGTGTATGAGGGTGTTGCATACGGCGCAAATCACTGTATCGTCAGCATGAAGGAAGCTGGCTATGATGTCAAGGAAATCTATGCCTGTGGCGGACTTGCCCTTTCCGATTTCTGGATGCAGATGCACAGCGATATCATCGGCGTTCCCATGTATACCACTGTTGAGAATCAGAGCGCGGGCTGCCTTGGTGACTGCATCATCGCTGGCGTAGGCGCAGGCGTATTCACAGACCTGAATGATGCCGCTGAGAAGATGGTCAGAATTGACAAGACCTATCAGCCGAATCAGGAGAACCATGAGAAGTATCAGTTCTATATGGATCGTTACATTGAGACCTGGCCTCAGATGAGAGAGATCGTTCACAAGACGGTTGACCACAATAGCTGAGAACCTGCCATATAGGTATCCTTTAATAAAGACCTAATTCCAATTGCCCCGCCCGGGGCGTGGGATTAGCTAATGAAAAGTGAAAAAAGGACCCGGCTGCATGCATCAAAGCAGCCGGGTCTTTTTCACCTGGATATCTCATTGTATTCTCGTATTCTTGGGATAGCTGATGGTATAGGAGAGAATCCTTTTCTCTGTCTGTTCGGGTGCGAGAGTGAGATTCCACTTGACCTGGCCTGTTTCCTCCTCTACGGCTGCCCCGGACAGTTCCGTGGCTTCTACCGTGATTTTCTCGTCTGTTGAGACCGGAAGCTGGTCATATATGACCACTTCCACATTATCATCCCTGCGGTTGGTGACCGAAATCTCATAGACATCATTTTGGTATTGCATACCGCGCAGGAAGGCCTGTTCGTGGTGGTCCCGGGTCTTTCTCCGGTTAATAATCAGCCGGTCATCCCGGCCCAGGGACAGGACGAAGGGCTTACCGGAATTCTCCTCAGGAATCCGGGTGGTTCCCACATTAATATTCTCGTAATAAAGGTAGGCATCGCAGGAGAGCAGATTCCATTTCTTCACATCCTCAATGGTACCGGTGAGAAATACGCCCTTATTCAGCTTTGGAACACTCTCAAACTGAAAGGAGACCGGGATTTCCAGTTGGGATACATCAATGATAGTTTCCTTGTTCCTTGGGATACGGTAGGTTCCGGGCAAGGTGAATTCCATCACCATTTCCCTGGATACGGTGGCATTCTGAAGCATTCTGGGCGCCAGAATCTCTTCCTCATCAGCGGCGCCGTCCTCGCAGCAGACAGCTTCTGACATGAGATAGTTGGCAGTTCTTCCCACTGCAGAGCTGCCCATCATGGTCATGCCGGTCATGACGGGAGCGGGTTTGTAGAAGCCGATCCGCCAGGTCTGCAATGTGGGCTTGGTCCCCATCCTCTGCATAGGGCCCGCCAGCAGCTTTAGAGATACGCCCTCCCAGTCTGCGGGGCCTGTCTGGCTTATTCTGGCCCGGAGCCTGGCCTGAATTGGCTTATCAAGGCTTGTCACATAGATTTCATAATAGGGATACCAGAAAGTCTCATTGTTCTCCGCTGTTAATATGAAAGGAAAGTCCCCGGCTCTTTTGGCGGTGACTTCTATGGCAAGGACTAGGATTTTTTGATCCTCCTCCTTCCTTTGAAGCTCCTCCCTGGCCTTATCTAATTCCTTCTGCTTTTCGTGGATCTTTCCGGAAATTGCGAGAAGCCGCTCCGGCAGGGCTTCAATGTAGGCTGTGACCCCGTCCATACCCATATTCTCCCGGTTGGTCATATTTGAATTGTCCCTCCAGGCATTGTACTGGATGCCTAGGGCCTCGATTTCGTCCTCCAGAGCCTGAATGGTGTCCCGGGGCAGGTTCTCCCCTATCTGTACCTTCTCTATTCCCAGAAGATGGCAGCTCTCAATGTCCGCCCCCAGCCGGATTCTGCTGCGGGCGGGGTCCGTATTGTCGGGCAGACCTTGAATATAGCGGATATTGGAGCCCTCCTCCAGGGACATGGTGCCCCGGTAATCTGCGATAGCGCCCTGCAGATAGAGGTCTGCGGAAACGGCGGCAGCCTTCACTATTTCCCCCTGAGATACTTTTTTCATCTGCTTCTCTGACATGCCGAATATCTCCTTTCCATACAGGAGGGTTTCATTGCTTTCCATAAGCTTTTACCCTCACGCATTTCCTGCCCTGCAACCCTTGATTGATAAAGGGGTAATTTTAAATAATTATAACCTATATAAAACTCATTTTGTAGTTATTATTTCCAGTAAGCTTATTGACCAATTCTTCTCATTAAAAATATAATTTGATAGTTAATCACGGATAAGCTCTATTTGCGATAAGGGTTAGGGACGGGGAAATGACCCCTGTATATTGATAAAAGGCACATTTATTAAAGGAGGAAAGGATAATTATGGCTGACAGGAAATACGAGCTTCAGAATAATCTTCTGGACCTGCGGAGTGAGGAATATGAGCCAGCCCGGAATAATGCGGATGACATGGTGAGGGAACTGTCCCAATTGGATCTAAAAGTGCTCATGTATGACAAGTCGAAAAAAAGACCCGATGAAAAACTGCTAGAGCATTATAGGGATTTGAGGGATAGCTTTGACTGCATTAATGCCTATGACAAGGCTGTCAGTGCCCTGAAGAGGAAGGAGAATCCCACAGAAAGGGACAAGGCCATGTGCATTCGGGAGGAGGCCCATCTAAGGACCCTACTCGATATCCGTTCCTATTATCAGGTTATGGAAGAGCTGATGCTGAACCGCTATTATGCCCTGTCATTGCCCTCCGCCGTATGGTTGAAGACCACGTCCAGAATGACCTCGATCCCGTTCTCGTGGAAGGTGTGGATGGTATTCTTTAATTCATCCGCCTCCATGCCCAGGGGGCCGGTTTCAGCATATCCGGCCTTGGGCGCAAAGAAATTCACCGTAGAATAACCCCAGTAATTATAGAGCTGCCGCCCATCTACCACTCTGGAATTCTCGAATTCATCGAATTCGAATATGGGAAGGAGCTCCACGCAGTTTATACCCAGGTCCTTTAGATAGGGAATTTTCTCGCAAAGACCGGCAAAGGTCCCTCTTCGCTTCATGCCGATGGAGGGATCCTGAGTAAAGCTTCTCACATGCATTTCGTAGATAATTAGGTCCTTCTGGGGAATTCGCAGGTGGGTATCTCCGTCCCAGTCGTAATCCTCCATAATGACCCGGCCCCGGTGGACAAAGGGCTCATCCGGGTCAGGCCTCTCCCCCCATCTCACCCGGCCGGAAACCGATTTCGCATAGGGATCTAATAGGGGAATCCGGGGATTAAATAAATGCCCCTTTTCCTTGTCAAAGGGCCCATCCATCCGATAGCCATACTCCAAATCTTCAAAGTTCAGGCCAAAAACCATCATGGTGTAGACATTTCCAATTCGGAATACTTCCAGAAAAGGGATTTCCAGGAAAGGCTGCCGGTCCCCCTTGTGATATAGGAGAAGAGTGCAGGAGGTGGCCATCTTTGAGAAGATGCTGAAATTAATGGCATCATCCTCCAGGGTGGCTCCGAAGGGCAGCACATATCCAATGCGGTATTCTACATCCCCAATTCGATTTGTCGGATAGCTGTCGATTCTCTTCATCCTGTATATTCCCCTTTCGTGGAGGTCCAATCTCTGCTGACGTATCCCTATCTTTCGGGCAGGTCCAATCATTAAAGAGTTTAGATTGATTAGATCCAATCCCTGCTGGCTTATCCCTATCTTTCTCGCAAGTCTAATAATTAAAGGATTAGACCTAATCCCTGCTGACTTATCCCTATCTTTCGCGCAAGTCCAATTATTAAAGAATTTATATCACAAAAACAGGCCATACTCAATTGATAATCCCATGATATAATTTGTGCTTAGGTCGACTCCCGGGAGCAGGGCGTGAGCTTATACTTATTACTCCGTAAGTCCAATCGCCCTCCGGCAGTAATTATTAAATAGCAATGGCTCAAAAGGTTTAGAATTTCCTAAATTAGGCCGAAATAAAAGTGTAAGACTATGTTGTATATATTGAGTTCAAAGAGGGCGAAATGAAGATTGATTTTTTGGCGGCAGAGCAGGCTGATGCAGAAAGACTATCATCGGACAGGGCAGGGATAAGACAAGAGAGAATGGGAGACATTTCCCGGGCGGGGGCAAAGAACGCCGGGGCCGTGGCCGGCGGGTTCAGACTGGATTTAACCGGGGGAAAGAATGACGCGGCCTATGGGTTCCAGGGAAATCTCCTGAAGTCGGCGGGCGATAAGGAGAAGACCCTGGCGGATGTATTGGAGGAGGGCGGCAATTATGATGCCGCTACGGCCCATAAATATATGGCGGTTATGTCCAATACCATGTCTGGGGAGGATTTTCGGGCCCTTCAGGAAGAGGGTTATGATCCGGGAAAAATGGATCCCGTGGAGTCTGTTACTAATCTGGACCGCATCAAGGTGACTCTGGCCAAGGCCGGGGTTCATGTAGCGGGCTACACGGATACGGTGGATCAGGCTACGGCGGAAGCCATTACCGGCAGTGTGACGGCTGCTAATGCAGCCCTGGACGGTCAGAAAGCCGGGGAAAATCAGGCTGACGCCGGAAGTACCGGGTCCGGGGCGGATAAAAGGAAGGGGCAGCCCTATCAGACCATGGATCGGATGGAGGCGCCTGCAGGGGAGGGAACATCTTCTGCGGGATATAGGACACCATCATTAGACCATTCCTCAAAAGGCGCAGATAGGGCCATTCAAAAGGACGGTGTTTCAGACAGGGCTTATTCTGCCAAGGAAAATGG
The DNA here is from genome assembly GCA_024680595.1 of Lachnospiraceae bacterium. Classification (GTDB taxonomy): domain Bacteria; phylum Bacillota; class Clostridia; order Lachnospirales; family Lachnospiraceae; genus NK4A144. The sequence continues at coordinate 5,497 of JAILCB010000256.1, forward strand.
GCTTTCCCAGGCACAACTGGACCGGAATGAGATTATTGCGGCTTTGGAGGACGGGGATTTGCCTGCCACTGAGGATAATATCCGGGCGGTTTGGACTGCCCTGGAAGAGGCCGCTCACATTACTCCCTTTCAGGACAGCACTATTTCCTATCTCTTACAGAATGGGTTAGATCCCACTATTCAGAATGTTTACGAGGCCCAGCACATAAGTGCCGGTAAGGGTCTGCTTCAGGGTCAGGGCTATTTCGCGGCGGACGGAGGCGATTATTTCGCGGCCCGGGCTGACAGCGGCGATTTAAGCGGAATTACCGATCAGATAGATGATATTATTAATCAGGCCGGCTTGCCGGTTAGCGAGGAAACACGTAGTGGCGCCGCCTGGCTCATTCGAAATGGAATCCCTCTCAATACAGATACCCTTTCGGGCTATGAGGATTTAAGGAATGTAGAAGTGCCCTTGGTCCAAAAGGATCTTATGCCGGAAATCGCAGAGGCCCTGAGTCGCGGCGAAAAGGCCACGGATGCCTATATTATTAAGGGTTATAGGGAAATTAAGCAGGCAAGGGTGCTTTCGGAAACCCGGCTCATGATGACTGCAGAGGCTAATCAGGCCCTCTCTGAGATTGGCCTTGAATCCGATATGAAAGCGCTTTCAGAGGAAGTGGATTTACTAAAGCAGAAGGAGGCCATCTATTTCCGTGCCGCTTTTGGAAGTGGCTCTGCCGGTGCAGGAGAAGTTCAGGAAAAAACGGAGCTGGCCCAGATGACAATAGCCCGGGTGTCTGAAATCCGCACTATGCCGGCGGCCCTTGCGGGCAGGTTTGTCTCTGCCGATTCCTTTACCTTAAACGATGTATATGAGGCGGGAAGCGCTTCCCAGGCCCGTTTCCAGGCGGCCAGCCAGACCTATGAGGCAGTGGGCACCGAGGTCAGAAGGGATCTGGGAGACAGTATTCGGAAAGCCTTTTCCAATGTGGATGACATCCTGAAGGAAATGGATTTGGAGGTAAATTACGATAATCAGCGGGCAGTTCGGATTCTGGGCTATAATAGTATGGAGATTAACCATCAGAATCTGGACAGGGTTCGGGCGGCGGATTTGCGCATCCGAAACCTGGTGGATAAGATGACGCCTGCCGTTACGGTGGACTTGATTCGGAAGAATGTGAATCCCCTGACCATGGATGTAAAGGAGCTCACGGAGCTGGCGGATTCCCTGTCCACGGAGACAGATAAGGCGGAGAAATTCAGCGAGTACCTCTATAAACTGGAGAGAAACGGGGGTATTAGTGAAGAGGAGGCCACCTCCTATATTGGGATCTATCGTTTATTCCGGCAGATCGAGAAGACGGACGGGGCCGTGATTGGAAGCCTTGTGGATGCAGGTAAAGATCTTAGCTTAAAGAATCTCTTGACCGAGCTCCGTACCAGGAAGAAAGGCCATATGGACATGGAGATAGACTTGTCTTTTGGCGGAATGACTGAGAAAGAGGAGACATCCAGGGCCCTTCGCATCGATGCTCAGATAGAAACCGCTTTCCGCGGTGATTATATGCGGCAGGCGGCCCGGGAGGTCTTTGACCGGCTGGATCCCGACAAGCTGGCGGGTCAGGATATTAATGAGAATACAAGCTTGACCGATCTTTTGGACGGCCTTAGGGAAGAGGGTCCGGAGACAGAGGCGGCCCGGGACTACCGGACAGCTCAGGCGGAGGAATTAAGGGAGGCCGCCAAGACAGATGAGGCGGTCTGTCAAATGCTAACCCGTTATGAAACACCTGTTACTCCCGATAATCTCTCCGCTGCAGCCATGCTCCTTTACTCCCGGGGCGGGATGTTTAAGGGCATAGATGCAAAGGCCGATGGGGATGAGAAAGAGCGCCTGCGGGAGAAGGCAGATGACATTCTGGACAGAATGGGGGAAGGAGACAGCGAATCAATTAAAGATTCCTATGGGGATTTGTGTGATTTGGCTACGGAAATCCTTGATAAAAGTCTGGATAGTGCCGATAAATATTTAGACGTAAGAGAATTGAAGTCCCTGCATATGCAGCTCACAGTGGCCCGGTCCTTCGCCAGGGAGGAGAACTACGAGGTGCCTATGGAGATTCAGGGCGAGCTCACCTCTATTAATCTAAAGATTATTCACGGCAGCGGAGAGTCCGGCGTATCCATAACAATGGATAGCATAGCCTATGGCAGGGTGGATGCGGGATTTTCAATTAGGGGCAATGTCCTTGGAGGGACAATTGCAACCACAGATTCGGATGGGGAGACAGCGCTAAGGAAGCGCCTCAGTGACATTACGGCTGCTATTGAGAGAGAGGGGATTTCTACGGGACTTATCACGGTTATGCAGAGCAGGAGCCTGAACATCAACCGGGTTCCGGACCGGGGGGAAGAGAGTCCGGAAAATAACGGGGGATCCCAAACGGCCGTTCTGTATCGGGCAGCCAAGGCTTTTATTAGGGAAATTGCCTAATAGAAGACACAAAGCTACTAATTTAGATTATTTATTTCAGTGGGAGCTTGGGCCTGGAGGGTGTTTCGGCTATGAATCCGACCCGGTAGAGGATTGGCAGGCCAAGAGCCTGGGGGTTGGGCCTGGAGGGTGTTCCGGCTACGAATCCGACCCGGTAGAGGATTGGCGAGATAAGAGCTCAGGGATTGGGTCTGGAAGATATCAGCGGACCTTGATCCGCATCCCGCCCCAAATCTCGCTAGGGAGACATGAATAAGTGCTTGCGGCTGCTTTCCGGTCATATTGAGAATGAGAGGGAACAGATTCTTAAAGGAGGATATGAATGAAGATTAATAACAACATCACCGCTTATATAACCAATAATTCCCTGTTGAAGAGCGAGAAAATGTTTGCTAATTCAACAGCGAAGCTGTCATCTGGATTCAAAATCAATAAAGCGGGTGATGATCCTACGGGTTATGC
>JAILCB010000295.1 GCA_024680595.1 Lachnospiraceae bacterium
GAAAACCCATAGTCCTCACAGGCGCCCAGCGTCCCATCGACCTTCCGGTCACAGACGCCAGAACGAATCTTATTGACAGCCTGCGCTTTGCCTCCCATGAAAGGGCCCACGGCGTATCCATAGTCTTTAACGGCCAGGTGATTGCCGGAACCAGGGCGAAAAAAGAGAGGACCCAGAGCTACAACGCCTTCTCCAGCATCAATTATCCGCCCATTGCTGTTTTGCAGGCAAAGCGCCTGGTGTTTTACATTGACGATTTGGATGAGATCAAAGAAGAGGTGACCTTCTATCACAGTCTGAATCCACGGGTCTTTCTCTACAAGCTCATTCCGGGAAGCGACGGGAAGATACTGAGACTGCTCCTCAAGGATTATGACGCACTGATAATCGAATCCTTCGGAGTCGGCGGAATCCCCGCATATGAAGAGCGGGAATACAGCATTACCCGGGCGCTTCGGGAATGGAAGGACGCGGGAAAAATAGTCGTCATGGCCACCCAGGTCACCCACGAGGGCAGCGACATGAGCATCTACCAGGTGGGCCAGGTCATCAAAGACGCCTACGACCTCCCCGAATCCTACGACATGACCCTGGAATCGACCGTCACCAAAGTCATGTGGATACTGTCACAAAAAAGAGAGCCGGCTGAGTTCAGACAGCTATTCTACCGCACTATAAACCATGACATTCTCTTCAACGATGGACATTGAATAAGAACTGATATCCCCCGGACCTACGGGAAGGACTGAGTACTTCGACTCTTCCTGCCCCGCAGCCTCATTCGCCTTTCCGTAGGTCAGAAAACCATTGATATTTAAACACAATCATTTAGACTTTTACCGATATGATATAACCACCTTATAAATCAGCCACTACAGCTCTCGGTTCGAAACCAAGCTGCTTCATTATTAGAAGATCCTTTTTGCGTGTGTTTTTAAGATTCCAGTTTTTACCACGCAGCTCCATCTTCATACATCTTGCCATTAGAAGGACATCATGTACAGAAATTGTATTGTTATTCAGCTTCCTGATTGCTTCAAGCATTTTCTGATGGATTTGTCCTGTAACAAGCATTATAAATGAAAGGCCTTGTTCCTTATAATAATCCTGAATTTTAAGGTCATTGAAATCTGCCTGATTTTTCAAAAACTGATAGAATGTTTCTATTCCCCAGCTTTTTTTGTATGAATTGAAAACTTCATTTGCAGGCATAGAACTGTTACTCTGCATTACATATACACCGAAAAACTCCTTGTTTTCTTCGAATTTATCCTGTGTATATCCGGCCTTTCCTAATTCTATGTTATGCAGATAATTATATCGGCATTTTTCATTTTCATCGATGTCCCGGAAAACATAAACGTATTCACTTTCATTTAATTTCCGTGACATATATTCTATTCTGGAATGCTTCTTTCCATACCTATAATAGAAATTTTTTGTATATTCAATATCCTTCATCGCATTGCGAAAAATATCCGTGTTGGAAGGTACTGTAATTATATATGTGTTGTTATTTGATGAAAGGATCTTTATATTCTTAGCGCTATAGAATCCCCTGTCTACTACGAACAGGATTTCAGAAAACTTCAATAATTCACTGATATCCTCTATAGTAGCTTTATCATTACAGGTACCCCGGTATATACGCGCAAACAAAGGAGAACCATTATTGATATCATAACCCATAAGAAGATTGACCTGGTCTTCCTTGAGACAGTTGTATTTGTAACCTGCTTCACCAAGGTCATTTTCTTCGGAACAACAGCGGATGGCATGGCCATCAATAGCAATAGCTGATGAAGAGTTCTGTATTGCCATGTTTTGATATTTTACGACTCGAGTAGTGCGCCGTCCAAGATCATCAAGAAGGGTTCCAAGAGCGGTCTTACCCATTTTGAGCTGAAACGGCTTATATTCCTGTGATAGCCAGCTCTGTTCAAAATAGGATTCTACCTGATCAAGATGAACAAAGCCGTTTGCATATAAAAGACAGGCATAAGAAAAGATAGTGCGCGCTCTGTCCGCAGGAAAGCACTGCTCCAGATCAAGTAGTATATCCTTACCCATCTCCTTGATTAAAGCATATTGACCATATTCAAGGACTGTTATTTCATCCTGAGATTCCTCTCCGCTATACAAATGGAAGTTTTTATTTGGTACGAAACCTATACCAGGAATAATTTTACCAATACTTTTACCGGTCTTTTTACCCCACTTTCCACTTGAAAGCTGCCTGGAATGGTACATGTAAACGTAGTAATGACCGCTAATAAGTTTCACTTCGGTACAAGGCCCCGGCCTATATTGATTTATTTCATCAGGAATGCTTCTTTTTGCCATGATAATCCACCCTCTACATATCGGTAATATCCCTAAAAGTATATTACCATATGATGGCAAAAATAGCAAGTGTAAAATCGTATTTTCCTTGATTTTATGCGGTTTTACAGACTTTGTATATCTTGAAAAAACATAACGTATCGGTATGACATATCGGTAAAATAATTAATGATTGTGATTAGATGGCTTTGGGCTACTTGTTGAGGATATGGGAATAATGATCCGTTTTTACAGGGATGTGCTTGGATTCGAGATTAAGGAAGCAGGATTTCTCAAAGGTGGAATTCTTCACCTATGATGAAGGCATTTGTGTTCAGTGCATGCATATCGGAGCATATGACGATGAGCCTGCTACAGTAGAGGTAATGCACAGGTTTATGGAAGAGCAGGGATATGTTCT
>JAILCB010000297.1 GCA_024680595.1 Lachnospiraceae bacterium
AAGAGCCATGGATCTTTCCCAAAGAGAAACCGCTTCTTCAAACTGCAGCTTATCGTAGTAAAGATTTCCGAGGTAATAGTACGCTTTTGCGCCATCGGGATTCAAGCCAATTGCAGCTGCAAGAACCTGTATATCTTCGAGCTTATTGGGGAAGCAGTAAAGTGGAGAGCTGTTTTCCCCGGAAATATATGCTTCAAGAGCTTCTTCCTTTTTTTCAAGCTTCTGGAGATAATATCCTTTGTAATAATTGATCAGGGGCTTGTCTCCGGGGTATTCGGACAGAACCTCCAGGGCTTTGTCATATTGCCCATATTCAGCTAGGTCTCTTGCTGTCTGAAGATAGTTTTCGTGAAAATCACGGGTAACCGTATGAAATTCTTCTATTATGGAGGACCTGTCACTGGCGTCAATCATTGTCCTGATAAAAAGAGATACAAAATCAAATTGATCCAGCTGAAGATTTTCGTCTATCCAGCTACCGGCTTCTTCGTCCATTCCGAGATGGATAAGTATTAAAGCCTTTAATCCCCTGGCTTTTACGTTATGTGAATTCTTCACAAGTCCTTTTTCAATATGTTCAAGAGCTTCTTCCCATTCTCCATTTCTGGAGGCTATTGCAGCAAGGTAATAAAAGGACATTTCCTGCTGTTCATTAGTCCATGTAGCCTTATAGAAAGCATCCACGGCTTCCCTGAACTTCTCCTGATAAAACAGGGCAAGGCCAAGATTATAGTAAGCTTCGCTGTCATAGGGATTAGGATTTATCACTGTAAGCCTTGAAAGCGCCTTACGAAAATACTTCTCTGCTTTTTCAAAGCAGCCTCTGCGGAGCTGTAGCAGACCATAGGCATTATTGATACGTATGTCATATTCATCTCTCTTTAATCCTTCGAGATAGTAGGGATCGGGCAGATAGGTGGCATGACGATACTGTTCTATATGCTGAGCTCTCAGATAAAGCTCTTCATTGGTCATTATCTCTGCCGGAGCTTTTGCAGCCTTGGCTGGTTCCGCCAGCTTAGGGATACCCTGGAATACGGGCTGGTAGGAGACAAGCTCTGTATAATCAGCATATACGGAAACCTTTACTTTATACTCATTCTCGACTTTAATTGGCAATTCTTTTTCATATATATCCACAGGAGAAAGGACAGTATCTTCGGAATACACCTGTTCTCCATCATAGGTTATATATATGGAAGCCTTATCATATTTCTCTGTGGCATAAACACAGACATAGATACTTCTTTCACGGACCTCCATATTCAGCACTGCATGAATGGATGCGTTTTTTACCTGGCCGACAGCCTTATAGGGCATGAAATATTGCTTGAAAACTTTTTCCTCATAGGGCTTGAGCCATGTGAAATCGGGCTGGTTGTCACAGTACATTCCTGTCATAAGCTCTATATATGGACCATCCTCGTCAGTAAGATTACGATCCCATGCCTTCCCGAAATCGCCGCATCCCCAGGTCCACTGTTTTTTTCCGGGAGAAATATGGTGGTTTGCCACATGAAGAAGTCCTGCATGTTTCTTATAGTCATATCCTCCCACGAAGTTGTAGTCGGATTTTTCTGCCATATAGGAAGTAGGGACCGGAATATTTTTGTAGCGGGAAATATCCACACCATCACTATAGTCGTATTTGTAGTATTCTCCGGTAGCTATAGGGAAACGGGATACAGCTCTTTTTCCATGATCGTATACGCTGTGAACATCAGGTGGAAATATAGATTGAGTATAGTCATTTACAGGTACTGCCGGATTGGCCCACCACAGGAAAGTCTGTGGAAGAGGTGTACGGTTATAAAGCTGTCCTCTTACTTCAATATATGCTTTATCGGGATAGAGGGTAAAAGATGTAATCTCTTTTGTTCCGTACATTTGATCCACATCTCCAATTAAAAGAGATTTGCTTCCGTCTTTATGCTCCACGATCTTATGATCCACAGGACAGTATGTAGTAGGGCGATGATGCTGAGGCCAGTTGAATTCTATTCCTCCGGATATCCATGGTCCGGTAAGCCCTACCAAGGCGGGCTTGATCACATGGTTATAATATACAAAATCATAACCGTTGGTTTTGTCAAAGGCACGCTGGATCCTTCCTCCTAGCTCAGGCATTATCATGATCTTTAAATATTGGTTTTCAAGGAATACCACATTCCATTTTTTATCCTTTTTTTCTCTGTCTATCTCCTGAGTCGAGGGATAGGGATAAATCTTTCCGGAGCTTCCCTGATAAACCCTTTTTTCAAGAAACATGGGATTTTTATCCGGCGCTCCGACCTCATAAGTCGGTATAGTGATTTCTTCTTCCCAAATCTTTACGTTTCCCATATTATTCTATTTCACTCCTTGATAAGATCTTAGTTTTAATTACCTTCCGGTACTATTTCGTAATTTCCGAAACCGCACAGGTCCAGCGGCAGTTCCCTACTTTCGGTTACATAGAAAGAGGGAAGCATTTCCCCGGAATCGTTAGGCAGTATGCCTTCTCCATGGGGAATTCCTGTATTCATAGAGAAGAAACTGACCTCGGGATCGTTAAATTTTGCTTTTACCAGATAAAAATCCTCGGCATTTAAGGAGTTTTCTTTTACCTTTTTTTCGAAGATATCTCGCTGCATCCTGGCTATTAGGATGTACATCGGCCGGCAGTTATTGTCCCCTATCAGCAAAAACTCCTCATTATCATGATGAGTCCCAAATCCGGGAAACATTTCCCTGTTTACAGTTATGGCTATTATCTTATGAGGACCAAAACCATCCTTGCCCTCATACAGTGAGTGATACCAGGTTTCTCCGAAAGGAGTTTCTATGTCATCATGGTGGGGACATATCCTTATGATAAGCCCTTCTTTTTCCATTTTTTTCATAAGGTCAGGGGTCATTTCCTGTATTGGGATATTGATTTTATCTTTCATTGTATTCAGTTCTCCTTTTCCATTGTTCTTTTCTGTACCAGAATAACCACAAGGACGATTGCCCCCATTATGATCTTCTGTACATAAGAGTTAATGTCTCCCTGTAAGTTAATGATATTCCCGATCAAGGTAGTTATCAGGATACCTGCCATTGTTTTTTCAATACTTCCCACGCCTCCCGTAAGAAGAGTTCCGCCTATCGCTACGGATGAGATGGAATCCATTTCCCATCCGCTTCCGGAAACGGGCTGTCCTGCGCCAAGCCTTGAGCAGAGTATGATCCCGGCTAGGGCTGAAAAAAGACCTGTAAGTATATATACTAAAATGATGTTTCGGTCTACTCTTAGCCCCATCTTTCTCGCCGCATCCTCGTTACCGCCTATGGCATAAAGGCTTCTTCCAAAGGTTGTGCGTTTACAGGTCATAATCATGATCACTGCTGCGATCACCAGGATTATGATGGGGACAGGGATCCCGAACAGATAGCCTCTGCCGATAAAGATAAAGGGCAATGCGTCCTCTGCAACTGCCACGGACTTCAGATCGGTTATTATATAGGCAATTCCCCTTACGGCCATCTGTACAGCAAGGGTGGCAATAAAAGGCACTACCTTTAGCTTTGTGATTATCACCCCGTTTATCAGACCTATTGTGACTCCGATTACGAGGGGAATGAAAATAGCCAAGACTATACTCCTGCTCGTAAGCATGGCAGCTATTACCGCTGAAAGTGCTACAGTTGCTCCCACAGAAAGGTCAATTCCTGCAGTTATTATCACACATGTCATGCCTATTGAGATAAGCCCTATCATACTGCTTTGCCTTAGCACATTAAGCAGGTTTGTCAGGCTGAAAAATTTTTCCTTAAAAACAATGGCTGGTATTATGACTAGTATGGCAACTGCCAGCCAGGCGCCATTTCCTTTCAGTTTTGCTCTTATCATTTTAGACCTCCTGATCACTGTGTCTTTTCTTTTTGCAGATACAGAGCTATGATGATGATCGCAGACTTAATGACAAGCGCGTAGGCATAGAATATATTATTCATATTCATCATAGTGGTAATGAGCTGCATTACCAGCGCTCCAACTACGGTTCCCCATATGATCGTTTTGCCGCCGCTCATTGGCGTTCCTCCAATAGCTACTGCCGCTATACAATCCAGTTCCATATTATTTCCAATGTTATTTGGATCCGCAGAACATATCCGCAGCGTTTCCAGTGAAGCGGCAAATCCGGCAAGAAAAGCGCAGAGAATATAAGTCATGACTATTATTGCGGTAGTTCGAATCCCTACAAGTTTAGAAGCAGTAGAATTATCACCTATCGACTGTACATATAGTCCGAATGTCGTATTTTTAGCGAGAAACAGCGCAATTGCTATTATCAGGATAACTATTATCACCTGTATCGGGACCAAGCCGCCGATCCTGTATGTTCCTATATCCGAATATTTGTTGCCATAAAAGGAGATAACGGCCCCGTTATTAAACTGCTGAGCAATTCCCCTGCCGGATATCATCAGGATAAGGGTTGCCACTATGGGCTGAAAATTAAACACTCCTATAAGAACGCCGTTAAAAGCTCCAAATATACACGCCGCAAGTAGGGCTGCCAGGATAGACACGAAAAAGCTGCATTCCATCTCTATTAGAAGTTTGGCAAAAATTATAGAAGATATAGCCATAGTGGAACCTACGGAAATATCTATGCCGCCAGTTGCGATCACAAATGTCATTCCCATGGAAATCACTAAAACGCAGAAAGCTTGTATAAGCACGTTCCACATTGTGTTTATGTGAACAAAATTAGGGGTAATGACAGCATTTATCAGTAGCATAATGATCAGAACTATTAAAGCGCCATATTTTCTGAATAGTTCTCCGGCCTGTAATTTTTTTATCTGATCCATTTTAATTTCCTCCGACTGCCATATTTCCGTTTGCGATGAGATTCATTATCTTGTCTTCGCTAATATCATTCCCGTCAAGGATTCCGGCATTCATGCCGTCGCGCAGTACAACTATCCTGTCACAGTTACGCACAAGTTCTTCAAATTCTGAAGATATTAAAAGGATGCTTATACCTTGTGATGACATTTGCCTGATCAGATCTTCGATTTCCTTTTTTGCCCCCACATCGATTCCTCTGGTCGGTTCATCCAGGATGATAAAATCTGGTTCCATGGAAAGCCATCTGGCCAATATAACCTTTTGCTGGTTTCCTCCGGACAGATTTTTTATGTTTTGGGCAATGGAAGGTGTCTTTATCCTTAACTTCTTTACGAACTCTTCAGCTATAGAGCTACACTTCCTTTTATTTATTACACCGAAATAGCTTACTTTTTTCATATTTGTTATGCATAGATTCTCTGCCACAGTCATATTAGGAATTATACCCTCGACTTTTCTGTCTTCCGAACAGAAGGCAATACCATATTTGATGGCTTCTCTTGGAAGCTTAAATGAAATTTCCTTCCCATTGATCTCTATGCTGCCGGAGTCCTTATGATCAATTCCAAAAAGAACTCTCGCAAGCTCCGTGCGTCCGGCGCCCAGAAGACCGGCAAGCCCTACAACTTCGCCTTTCCTTATATCCAGATTTATTCCTCTTAGTTTCACGCCGCTTTTTATAGACTTGGCTCTGAGATAGTATTCATCTTTAATCTGACGGTTTGTTCTCTTGTAATTAACAACATCTTCAGCATTTCTGCCTATCATTTTGGATACGAGTTCTGTCCGGCTAAGGGAGCTTGTCGGATATTCTCCAACAAGGCTGCCATCCTTCAGAATTGTAATGCTGTCGCTTATCTCAAAAATCTCAGGAAGTCTGTGAGAAATAAACAGGATGGAAATACCCTGGCTTTTAAGCTTCCTTATTATGTTGAAGAGTATCTGTACTTCATCATCATCCAGAGAAGAAGTTGCCTCATCCATTATTACCATTTTTGAATTTATCATTATGGAACGCGCGATGGCCACCATTTGTTGTATGGCTGTGCCATAGCTCCTCAAGGGCTTTCTGACATCTATATTTATGCCCAGGTCTTTTAGGATCTCTTCTGCTTTTTTATAGATCTCTTTCCAGTCTATAAAACCTTTCTTTTTTATCTCACGACTGATAAAGATATTTTCGGCAACACTTAACTGCGGGATCAGACTTATCTCCTGATATATCGGGCTGATTCCTAGCTGCTGTGCTTCTAGGGTGCTGGAGGGGTGTATTTCTTCGCCGTTAAAGAATACTTGACCCGCATCCTTTGTATATACACCTGTCAGTATTTTGATAAGAGTGGATTTTCCTGCTCCGTTTTCTCCCATCAAGGCATGCACTTCGCCTTTTTTTATTTTGAAATCAACCTGATGAAGTACTTCAACATTGGAGAACTGTTTGGTGATCCCTTTCATTTCCAGAATATATTCATTATCCATTTTGAAACCTTCCCCAGTTGTTACCGCTCTACAAGCGGTATGATCATCTTATGTTTATTACGATGGTCTTTATGAAAAAGAGGAGTTCCTCAAATCTTATATGATTTTCAAAACTCCTCCTTATCTTATTTTATCGTTATGTTTTATTGGCAATGCGATTGTCAGCGCTCATGTATCTTTTATGATAAATCATCAGAATGCATCGGGGATATATTCATCTACGTTTGACTTATCGATCATATATCCGGGGTTTGTTATGCGTGTTTCGATTGTTTCACCTGCCTTTAACTTCTCTGCGATATCCATTACAGTGGGACCGAACCAGGGACTGCAGAGATAGGTGCCGTCCATTTCACCGTTCTGAATACATACGCAGGCATCCTTGAAACCTCCTATACCGACTATGGCTATGTCTTCTCCGGGCTTCATACCCGCCTGTTTAAGAGCCTGTATAGCACCTATAGCGCACTCGTCATCGTGTCCGTACACAGCATTTATCTTGTCGCCCTGAGACTGAATGATATTTTCCATTGCGGTCTGAGCTACAGAACGGGTAAATTCTCCGTTCTGGGTAGCGATTATGTGGAAATTGGGATGTTTGGAAAGCTCTTCCTCGAAGCCTTCCTGTCTGTCCATTGCTACGGAAGAGCTGGGAGTGCCGGTTATCTGTACTACATTGACCTCTTCATCTTCACCAAATCTTTCTATAAGCTTTTTGGCACATTCCCGACCCTCGAGTTTGAAATCGGCGCCTACGAAAGCAGTGTAATCTTCTCCGGGAGTACC
>JAILCB010000057.1 GCA_024680595.1 Lachnospiraceae bacterium
TAGGCTTTTGATAAGAGCCTATTGGAGAAAGGATTCACAAGGCACAGTTCTGAAAAGGGCTGTGCCTTTTCTATATGTGTAGGCTAGGAGCCAAAGTCTCGTCGGCGTGCTTGCACGATAGAGAGACCTTGGCGACAGCCCATCATCGAAGGCATGAAAGGCCTGAGATGTGGGTGAAGCCAGAATCGAGCAGGGGGGCTTTCCCCTCTCGCTTGATAGTTTCATGGGAAAGGTATTTTTAGGAATTATGTAGATAATATGCGGAGGTATTATTAGGGGAAGTAAAGCTATGATAAGGTGCTTCATTAGAGAATGTACTTCCTGTATTTCCCTGGGGAGACAAGCTCTTGTAGAGGAATAAACTTGATGCTAGAATGATGTATTATCCTGGTAATTGATATATGGGAGAAGTGTTTATCCCTTGGATAGATGCTTTTCTATTAACTGGTAAAGGAGAGGTTGCTATGTCAATTTTTAAGAATTCATTGGAGAAGAAAATCCGTATGCCCCGGGGCTTTTATGTATTATTGGCTTTTCTATTACCCTGCATCCTTATCCTAATTGCCCTGATGGGGATGGGGGTGGCCCCTTTCGGAGATAAAACCCTAATTATCGCCGATGCCAACGGCCTCTATATTAATACCCTGGCCTATTCCGGCCGTATGCAGAAGGGCCTGGAGGGGCTCATGTATTCCTTCGAGAAAGGGCTTGGCGGCAATATGATGGGGCACCTGAACGGTATTCTTTTGACTCCCTTCTCCTTTCTCTTTTCCCTGAGCTCGGTGGCTAATTACCCTATTGCCTTTACTTTTGTCTCTGTCTTTAATTTCAGCCTGGCCGGCCTGACCATGTACCTCCTGCTGGCATCCCTCTATGGCCATAAGCGCAGTAACCTCATCTTTTCTACATCCTATGCCCTTATTGGCTTTAATGTGGCCAATGTCTTTCAGGCTTGCTTTTTTACTGCATTACCAATCTTACCCCTTATGGTTTTAGGGCAGAAGAAAATCTTTGAGGGAAAAAGTCCGGTACTTTATCTCCTGTCATTGACTTATGCACTATTAAAGAATTTGTTTTTTGGCTTTGTTCTCTGTGTGGCCTCTGTCCTATTTTTCTTTACCCAGGTCTGGGTAATGGGGGAAAAGCTTCAGGGCAAGAGGCTTAGCCTCTTTGTCAAATACGCCCTGTCATCTATCTGCGGAGGCTTATTGGCGGCAGTCCTGTGGTTACCCTCCCTTCTTTCCCTGCAGGGGGGCAGGTTGGAACAGACCAGCCTTTCGGACTTTAGTCTATGGGAGCATATGCCCTTTCTGCAGATGGGGGCCAAGCTCTTTACCGGGGCTCATAGCACGGCAGAGCTGATAAATGGTCTTCCCAATATTTTTGTGGGCATTCTGCCCCTGGCGCTTGCGGTGCTATTCTTCCTCAATAAGGAGATTGGGAACAGGAAGAAAATTGCAGCAGGCTTTCTATTGGTTTTCTATCTAATCTGTTTCTGGATTGTTGCCCCTAATATGCTCATGCACGGCGGCACCAATACCAATTGGTTTAATTACCGTTATTCCTATGTTTTCTCCTTCCTGCTTTTGATGCTGGCGGCGGAATTGTGGCAGCATCTGGACAGGGTGCCCTTTTCGGACATGAGGCGGTGTCTGGTATTGATGCTTTTGTTTACAGTCCTTGTCTTCACACAGAGATATGAATTTATTAAGGGTGGCTATGTTCTTTTGGACTATTTCCTCCTAGTTCTCATTTTTCTTGCCTTTTGGATGCATAGAAGCTGGCCGGACAAGAACCCCCGGGGAACCTTTGAGCTCATTGCCCTGATTCTGGTCTGTGTGAACCTATTCATGAATTACCGTATCTGTACCATGAATGTAAATCAAGGGACCTGGGGACGTACCCTCTCTGACTATCAGGATCTGGCGACGCAGGTGGATCCTCTGGTGACGGCGCTGAAGTCTACGGATGACAGTTTTTTCCGCATGGAGGTGACCCGGCAGAGCTCCGGAAATCTGGGAAATGACCCCATGCTCTATGGCTATAATGGTGTGGGCCACGGAGGCTCCAATGAGAGGGATTTCGTGAGGACGGGCTTAAATAAGCTGGGTGTCCCCTGGTATGATATGAGGAGCTACTATGGAGGCGGTATTCCTGCCGCCACGGATACTCTCCTGGGACTTAAGTATGTGATTGCCCCGGAGGATTTGACGGAAGAGAAAGGCTATCTCAATGCTACCAAATTCGAGGAAACCAAGATTTTCGGGGAGCAGGACGAGTATTTCGATATTTATAATAATGAGAACGCCCTGCAGGCTGCCATGCTTTCCACAAAGGATATTGAGGCTGTGGAGACGGATTTTGCCGATGTATTTGCCAATCTGAATGAGGTATGGTCGGCTATAAGCGGGGAAGATAAGCCAGTGCTGGTGGAGGAGGATAATATTACCTTTATTCCCCATAGCTTTGCGGATCCCTCGGAGCTGACGGCGAAAGAGGCCAGGGAGATTACCGCATATTATGATGAGAAGGCTAGCTCGGAGGCCGCTTCTGAATCTGAATCGGGGAGTGAGGGCAGTTCCTCTAGCATTTCTGTCCCGGAGGGCCTGAGCACGGAGGCCCCGGAGGAGGGCTCCTATATCGAATACCGTTTCAAGGCGGCCCGGGATGGGGCGGTTTTTGCCTATAACCGGAGCGCCCTTTCCCTGGAGAAAGGATCATCTATCCCGGTGGTGTCCTTTGTGGGCAGATTCAAGGCCGGAGAAGAAGTGGTGGGATACATTCCAATCAATGAAATCTATATTAACCGGATTGTTATGGAGGAGTACAGCGGCCGTTTCCGGGCCGCCTATGCCGATGAGGAGGCTTTGCATGAGCTAAGCGAGCTGGTGAAGTCCCGTCCCCTTACTATTGAGAAAAAGAGTGAGACCCATCTGACAGGGACCTTCACGGCAGGGGAGGGGCAGAAGCTGCTCTTTACCATCCCCTATGATAAGGGCTGGACCTGCTATGTGGATGGGGTGGAGACGCCGCTTTCCATGGCTCTGGATGTGTTTATGGCCGCAGACGTTAGTCCGGGTGAGCATACATTTGAAATGAAATATATGGCCCCCGGCTTTAAGGCGGGGCTGTCCCTGTCGGCCCTGGCCCTGCTTATGACTATACTTTTCCTATCATTTGGCTGGAAGAGGATAGATCGGAGATTTGGTGATAATGATGGATTTAAGGGATGAAATAAAGCTTATAGAGAAACGGATTCTGGAAATAGAAAAAAAACGCAATGATACTTTAATATTTGAAATGGGTTCACTTATTTTGGAAGAAATGGGTGAGAAGCCGCCGGTAAATGACGATGACCACGAAACATGGGATACAAAAAAAAGTAATTTCGATCTATTAATCCTATATCTAATAAAATTATCTGCAGAATTCCGCCTTATCATGGCCGGAGAAGAGAGATATAGACTGGATATAGAAAAGGATTTAGATAAAACTATCGAGTATTATTCCAGGATTGTTCATTCTTCATTATATGAATGGGATATCTCCCTGATTACTGAGTTACTTACCATAGGCCTAGATTGCGACAAGGAGGTGGTTAGGGATTATATATGTGATATGCTGCAAATCTCTGTGGAACCTCTCCCGGTTAGTTTTGCGGATGCGGCAGATGTGGTCTGGTCTATGGCGAGTTTTTACCTGACCGGATTGGAGGAGGGGTCCCGGGCGATTAAGTATTTCTATAGACTCAGTGATGATTTATATAGGACAGGTGAGTCGGAACTGTTTTCTGATTTTGCCGTAGATACTATACAGCTCTTATCGGATTATAACTATCGGACAAGGGAATATGGGGATAGATATTATGATAAGATCATGGAATGCTCCAATATTAATACAGGAGATTTTCTTTGGTATTATGGGCTAGATTTAGAATATGCCGAAGAATATGGCAAGGCTAAGGATCTTTTTGACAGATGCTATATTATCAGAAAGAATTTGATTGGGGAGGATAGCTTTTTCACCCACATTGCAAAAAGAGAACGCGCCGCATGCTTTTTTCATTATTCAAAGGACAGGAAATGGAAGCAGGACCTCTATGAGTTCGTGGATTGGATTGAAGCAGGTGATTTTCAGGATATTGATGAAGTGGATGAAAGTCAGATAGCTGAAGTTGAGGGGAAAACATTATTTCTTGTACTTTGGGGATTTCAGGAAGAGAATTATATTCCGGAATATGAGAGATATTTGGAATTATATGAGGATATCTGTGAGAAGTGGGAGTATTTGGGACAGCCTGTCATTCAGAGAAGGCTGGCCCATTATCTGAGGGGGACATATTATTCCAGACATGGATGGTTTATGAAGGAAGAAGAGGAGCTGAGGCTGGCCCTATCCCTTGAGACCCCCAAGGAGACGGATGCAGTCCTGAATAAAGAACAGATTAGGAACGAATTAATAGCAGTATATTTGGTACAGGGGGAGTTTGACAAGGGAGTTCCCCTATTGAATGAGCTGATGGAGAGGATTGATTCCGGTGATCAGGAGTTTTCATTAGGAGATATAAATTATGTGCATGCTATTTATCTGGATTTCCTAAATCAGGTAGGTAATGAGGATGAGGACAATCAGGAGCTGCTGGAAATTATAAAAGATGAGCTTTTGCAGATTGAAAATAGTATTTTTGAGCAAAAGGCAGAGATTGATTTTAATATGACGGCTATCTTCATTAATTCAGCCGTCGAATATATGATATACAATTCCTCTGTGACTGCTGCGGATCTTTCATGTTACCTGAGATTACTAAAATGTGTTGCTTCAAATGATTCCTTTTCCTCCTTTAACCAATCGATGAAATATATAGTCTTAGCCTCTATCATAAATGTAGAGATGCTGCTTGAGGATAGACATTTAGAGGTCTCTGCCCGCTTTTTTTCCAGGGAAAAGCTGAGATCGGAACAAGTTCCTTTTCTGGTAAAGTTCAATCTGTATAGACTTTTATTCATTTATTATTATCGTAAAGGAGAGCTGGATGAGGCCAGGGCATATATTAATGAGTTACTGCATGCTTTTACTGAAGAGTGGCATTATTATGTGAGGTTTGTCAATGATGAAAGGCTTGTTAATTCTTTTGATTTGTCGCAGAAGGCCTTAAACGGCTTATATTATGTGATTAGAGAATGCCATAATATTTCTATGACATATGAAAAGCTGATTAATTATAAGCAGATAGCGTCTCTTGCGGGAAGGGAGAGAAATAGAATTCTTCGGGAATACAGAATTGATGAAGAAAAGATTTCCCAAATCAGGAGTCTTCAGAATGAGATCGCTGTGATGGAGTCAAATAGGTTTGTCAGGGATGAAGCCTTAATTGATAGTAAAAGAGAAGAACTGCGGGAAATGGAGTATAGGGTTGCGGACCTCTTTCCCAAAGATGCTTTTTTCCACAAGATTGAATTGAAAGAGGCGGTTAAAAGGGTTCCTGAGGGCAGTGCAGTGGTAGAATATGTTATATATTATGACACTGATTTACAGAGAATTCCCGTAAAGAATAAGGAACTGTCGGCTAAAATCGATATTTATATTACCGTTAATATAAAGGGGAATATTTCGATATATAGGGAAACCATAGATAAAGGACTTGAAATTGCTGATAAGGTGACGGAGTTTTCGGATATAATATCCCATGAAGGGGGGAAGCCGGGCATTGAGCGGGAATTCAAGAAGAATGACATTCAGCAATTTCTTTCACAGAAACTGATTACCCCTATTATTCCATATATCCGCGATAGTTCGACACTGTTCATTGCACCGGACGAGATTATGACAAATCTGCCCTTTGAAATATTGAATATTGGGGAAAAAAGCCTGGGTGATAACTATAATATTATTAGAATTGAGTGTATACGGGATTTTCTCTTTTTTCAGGATACGGTTTCCGGCAGTTGGGATAATTTGATCCTGGGAGACCCCAAGTTCGAACTAAATGAGAATGAGATTAATAGGGAAGGCTTTGAAAACTCGGATGAGGGAAAAGACTGCGACATAGAACGAGGCTCCCTAAAGCGTCTCATATATAGCAGCTTTGAAGTGGATATTGTGGCAAAGTACCTATGCGGAAGGGCAATTAAGGAAGCGGAGGTGACAAAATCAACGCTCTTGAAGGGAGGTGATTATAGGAATATTCATATAGCAACCCATGGCTTTTTTGATGAGTCGGATGACGCATTCTATCTATATTCATCCGGATTACTCTTCGCCGGAGTCTCTAATTGGGTTCGGACCGGGAAAATTAGCAGGAAATATGGGAATGGCCTTATTACGGCAGATGAGATTAGCAGGCTGGATCTGCATAATACGAATCTGGTGGTTCTGTCCTCTTGCATGAGCGGTATGAGTGATATTCTATGGACGAAGGGTCTGCAGGGACTTGTGGGTTCCTTCTCCGCGGCGGGGGTAAAATATGTGATTTCACATTTGTGGAAAGCAACGGATTTCACAGCTGCGGTTTTTATGGAGAGATTTTATTATCTATATGCGGCGGAGAAAAAGGAGCCCTATGAGGCTCTTGCAGAGACCAAGGCTTATATGAGAAATCTTACAGTAGGAGAGTTTAAGAAGACGGAATTTTTCAGGAGAATATCCTATTGCCGTAATCAAAAACCGGTTTTGACGACATATTTAAGACTTTCAAAAATGGATGACAAGGCAAAACCCTTTCGGGATGAATCCTTTTGGGGGGGTTTTTCCTGTTATAGGTGTAATTAGAGCCGGCAAAGGGTCGTTGGCGGAACCAGTCAATAGGGTTCCAATCTGAAATGAAGCAGTTTGAAATGGAGTTATAGGGGATGGTAATGAAGGAAAAAGAGCAGGAAAGAACGGCATATATAGAAAAGCTGGTGAAAATGCAGCTAAAGCGCAGGAATGAAGCGGCCGTTATTCAAATTAAATATGAGAATCTGGACCGAAGTGATGAAAATGATGTTTCGGAATTACTTATAATGCTGGATAAGTATTGTTCCGGACATATTATCTCAAAGCTGCGCCGGTGCTGCTATTCTCAGCTGGATTATGCGGAGGATATTCTTCAGGTGGCACGGATGGCGGCGTATATGTGCATCAAAACAGAGAAAACTTCTGACAAAAAGAATTTTGCCGGTTATGTTTATCGGATATATAGGAATAAGATGTATGATTTCTTTCGTTCACAGGGCCAGCTGGAAGAGACCTCTATGGAAACCGCCAAGGGCAAAGGTGGACTGACCCTGGGGGAGACTCTTGAAGCTGAGGAAAGGGAACCCTGGCTGGATGAGGAAAGGATTACCCTATATAAGAGGATTCTAACTTATATTTGCAGGGCCATTATGGAATCCAAGGAATATCCCCCCAAGAGTCTGGCTGTGATTTTTGCCCAGATCATATCTCATATTCACGGGGCTATTCCTGCATACAAGATGTCTTCGGCAAAATGGGCTTTTGAAGTCATGTCCGGCAAGAATGTGGGTCTGCTTGGAAGGGAATCGGAGCAGTCAATTCAAAAAAGCCTGAATGATGATTTGTTAAAATGGGGGGACTTATTCATTTCCCAGATTAATGACAGGCCAAAGGAGGATTGCGGGGAAGAGTTCCTTAGAGATGTCATTTATACGAATGTTTATTCCCAGAAGCAGATTGATAAGTGGATTTCCAATTATCGGGGGGGAATGATTAAGAGAACACAGAAGTATATGAGGACGGATAAGGAACTGCTGGATTTGGCAAAGGAATATATATTTAAGGGAGATTTCTTATATAATATTGTGAATGGGAGAAAGAAAGATGAAACATCTATCCGATAATGATATCTATGAGCTGGTTGTGAAAATGGATGAGATGGAATTATTAAGTGATGATGAGATTGGGATGCTGGATCACTTAAAGGAATGTGAGGATTGTTTTGACGCTTTCTGCGCCACATCCTGTGCCCTTGATGTAGCGGGTGAAAGCGGGGGGCTAATTATTTCCCGGATTTTTGAAAGCGAGAGAGAGGACATGGAGGTTTCTGAAAAGAAATCCGTTTTGTCAGAGTCAGTTATAGGGGCTTTCCGAATTTTCCGGAATAGTGTTAATGATAAGGTGGAGACGGTATTGAAGGAGCTTTCTGGTTTCAAATCCCGATTTACCTTCATTCAATCCTGGATACCTGCTTTTTCACGGGGAGATGATATTTTTTCTCCTGATAATAATGGGGCTGAGGATATAGGGGACGATGATTCCTCTGAAATTATTAAGTATGAAGATATAGAGGATGATAATTCTTTCATTCTGTATGATGGCCAGTCCGGCGACATTATGGTTCAATTTAGTAAGGAAAAGATAGGATCAGACGGGGCAGAAGTTTACATAAAACTGGAGGACGGCAATAGAATGGCGATTCCCATGTCTTCTGACGGGGGGATAATGAGGGGAATGCTAAAAGATGTACCCGGCCGGAGCTTTGAACTGTATATAGAGAAGAAAAGTATATTTTGAAGTATTTCCCTGTTTTTTGGGGAATATGAAATCACCTGGTTATGGAGTCTCTTGGGCTGGAAAGGAATTGTCAATTAATGGAAAAATGACTATAATTGATGCAATACTGTTTGGGAAAGCATGCTTTTGTCAGGGTGTTCTGACAGGATGAGTATTCTTGGTATTTGACAAGGGAGGACAGAAATGAGAAGGAAATTACTGGCATTTATGATGGGCTGCAGTATAGCTGCAGTGGCGTTCACGGGATGCGGCTCATCGGGCGGCAGCGGGGAGAAGAAGGCGGAGACTGCCGCAAGCACGGAGGAGACCGTAAAGGAGGACTCAGGAGCGGGAGAAGTGAAAGGAGATGAGGCAGGAGGGACGGAAGCGGCCGCACCCTCGAAGGAGGCTTTGAAAGCCGAGACTTCAGGCTTCGATAAAGCATCAGAGTCTGGTGGGCAGACAGAAGAAGCGGCGGGCTCAGACGCATCTGCAGAGAAGCCCGGAAGCGGTGACGCAGCCTCCGCTTATAAACAGGCCTATTTAGATAAGGCTAATGAGTTGGATTCAGCCGGCGATGCAGATCAATTTGCCCTAATTTTCCTGGATGAGGACCAGGTGCCGGAGCTGGTGGCAGTTAGCTCGAAGGGCGCTTATGATGTGGATCAGGTATTTATCTATACCATGGCCGGAGATAAGTCGGAGCTCCTTTTGAGCGATGTCTGTCCCGGACTGGAGGGCCATCAGGTCTCCTATTACGAGGGCCAGGGGGTCATCCGCAGACAGGGCGCGGCGGCCGGTGAGCGCTATGTGTATGATACGGTGGATGGAGGAAAGCTGGTTCCTATGCTTACCCTTTCCTATGTAAATATTGCGGAAGAAAAGTATTTTATGGATGAAGAGGAGATTTCTGAAGATACTTTCTATGAGATGATGACGGATTTTGAGTCTTCCTATGGGGACCGGGTGGCGCTGGAGCTGGATTCCATGAAAACTATTTCGGCCAGCTTTGACAATGGAATTCCCACATATACGGATGGAGAAACAAAGCCCTATATGTCGCTGGAGGAGCTTAAGGCGGAGCTGAAGTAGTCCCTGAAATGAGGGCTGGAAATGAATCCGGCATGGGATAGTAGTTGAATTAAAGAATCCTTTTAGAAATGGGGGATGCCGGTGTAGTTTCTGTGGAATCGTAGCAGTAATCCCAGTGTATTAGACGGTAATATAACTCTGGCAGTCATCCGGACTGGGATAGCGGAGGGAATTACGGAGGTTACTGGTACTGTGGATAGTTGTTCCTTGATTGGAGATTGGCTGAAGCAGTTACTTTTCAAGTATTATCAATCTATAGATTATTAAGGTATTAAAGCTGATTTTGTGCCTAGGACTATTTCTGTCTTAGGCACATTTTCTGATATTAGAGAGGAAAGGATATGAGATTAACAGAGAAATGCGCCAAGTGCCTGTATGACAG
>JAILCB010000101.1 GCA_024680595.1 Lachnospiraceae bacterium
CCGGTATGACCAGGGGCTCCGGCTCTGCTTCCGCCTCCGCCACCCTTTCTGGTATGGTCATAGGCTCCGGCTCCGCCTCCGCCATCATTTCCGGTATGACCAGGGGCTCCGGCTCTGCCTCTGCTTCCGCCTCCGCCACCATTTCTGGTATGATCATAGGCTCCGGCTCTGCCTCCGCCATCATTTCCGGTATGACCAGGGGCTCCGGCTCTGCTTCCGCCTCCGCCACCATTTCTGGTATGATCATAGGCTCCGGCTCTGCCTCTGCCATCATTTCCGATGCCAGATCCATTTCAAGATCCGGCGGCCCGTCCAAAGCAGCCTTCTTCTCTACAGATCCGCCTTCCTCAACATCTGATAAAAGCCCAAGTAAAGGAGCAATCTCCAATTCCAGATCCGGCATAGGCTCCGGCAAGTCTCCGGGCTTAAGCTCTCCCTCCGCAGAAGACTCCTCCTCTGCCAGCACATCTGATATGGGTCCGGGCCCTGTGACCATCTCCGGAACAGGTTCTGGAACTTCATTCTTATCCCGATCCATGATTGAAACGTCCTTAAACATCGCTTCAATCTCAGGAATAATCATGTCCTGGGGAGCATCACCCTTTCCCGACTCATCCAGGGGAGTGGAGAAAGAAAAATCAGGTTCTTCTGCCTCCTCATTCTCAAAACCGCTAAATTTGGCCTCCTCCCCGTCTCCCTGCAGAAATGCCAGCTCATCCTCATCATCTGTAATTGTATTAACAATTACAGGCTCTTCCGGTTCAGGCTCCTTTTTCTTACTCTTGGGACTCGGGGACGAATCTCCAGCAACCTGGGTCAGATCCTTTTTTAAATCATTGAAAAAACCCATCTATGTCCTCCTTAGAAACTTTCGAGCCTCAATTACCGGTATTGTCCGGAATCTCCCGCTGGTGAATAAGCGGCGCATTCTCGTCAAAGGGAAGGAACTCTACCCCCCGCTCCTGAAGTCCCTCCAGAATCTCAGGTAAAGCCTCCACCGTAGTCCTTTTCGCTCCGGTATCATGAAATAAAACCACAGAAATAACCTGCTTATCCACACCACTTAGAGTTGTATCGACAATTACAGATTTAGAAGGGATTCTGGAATTCGCATCTCCCGAATAAACATTCCAGTCATAATATTCAATGCCCTGGCTGTAAAGAATGGGAATATAATTCTCAATGGGAAGGGCTGAGACGGTATTTCCGCTGCCGCCCGGAAATCGATAATACTTAGGCACGATAGCCGTTTCATTATAAATTAGATTGCGTATTTTATCAAGATCATCCTGAAAAGCCTCAACCGATCCATAGACCTCAGAGTAAACATGGGAATAGGAATGCATACCTAATGTATGGCCTTCCTCCACGATCCGCTTATAGAGGGGACGCAGGTTCTCATCCCTGTCCCCTGTTCCGGTTACAAAGAAGGTGGCCCGGACATTATATTCCTTTAGAATATCCAGAATCCGGGATGTATAGATAGAGGGTCCGTCATCAAAGGTTATATATACCTGTTTCCTGCCGGTGGTATTCTGAATGACAGAATCAGACACCGAGGACTTGCTGTCCTGGGAAGAGTCGTCATCTCCATGAATTTCCCTGGCCTCCTCCGCCGATAAGGCCTCTGTAAGGGTGGGCGCTTCCTCCCCGGCCTCCTCCCCGACGGACAGGCCCTCCTTCTCAGATACTCCCCCGAATAAACCGACCTCTCCTCCATTATCTGCCACAACTGCCTCTTCCGCGGGATCCCCTCCCGCCTCCTTGACAGACGTGCCTCCCTCAGACTCCGTAGTAGTCACGGAAGCCCCATCATCCCCCTGCTTTTTGAAGACAAAGATATCCAATAATATGAACGTCAGAAAAGCCGCGACAAGGACAAAAATCCCCGCCGCGGCCAGCAGCTTTAACTTAAACTTTCTGATTCTCTTAGAACGAACCATAATCCCCTTTGCCAAAGGATACTGCGGTTTCCGGAAAAGGAATCAGCCTATCTCACCGGCATTGCCTCCTTAGGGCCAAATTCTTACAGAAAAACGCCCCATGCCTCATCCATACGCCATTAACCACATTCTCACTCAAAAAATATTTCCTTCCCGACATCCATATAATAATTGTCCACGGGAATAATTTTTCCGCCTTCCACCGAGAAAGCCTCCCACACCACGCCCGCCGCGGCGAGGGGCACCTGGAAAGACGCCTGCAGGCCATCTCTATTATACACTTTCAAAGTCGCTCCGGAAAGAGACATTTCATAAGTCATCTTGTCATTTGACCTGCCACCCCTCTGATCCGTCAGAAAATAGCGGTATTTCTTGTCCTTGTCAGCCTTAAATATCATAGTCGTATCACTCTGAATCTCCCCTGTAGACAGGTTCATGAGGAAAGGCTTCAAATCCGCATCCTGGTTTTCATAGGACAAAACCACCTCATATTCGTCATCTCCCAGCTTATCCGGCGACTGCTTGGTAATGTCCAGGAGATAGGTCGCCGTAGGATGGGACGTGGAGCCTGCCGGACCCATGTAGGTAACTCCCGCCGAATAGGTCAGCGTCATTGGCCTAATATTAATATCGTCCACCTCAACCGGGGCAAAATCTCCATATTGGAATTTTAGATTATACCAGTCCAACTGATTTATGGGAACAATAATCTGATAATATCCGTCATCATTGACCTCAGTCTCCGCATTATAATTATTTGCGCCTGAAATAATCGTAACCTTGGCATTCTTCAGCATACCGCCCTGCTCATCCATGACATAGCCGTAAATCCTGGCTGTCGCAGGGGTATTTGCCACCAAATCGTAGGTAAGATAAGCCCGGTTGATGAGCTCCTTCTCCAGGTGATCGTATTCCCCCCGGGTTTCCTCATTCATCTTGTCATAGTCTTTTGCCACATAGGAATCATTCTTCCCATTCTGGGTCAGGAAACACTCTGCCATGGAATCCTTATCAAAGAAGCAGCGGATCCCGCCCTTCTCCATGCCCTCCTTGGACTTGGTCCCATAGAGATTGTCGTTATAACGGTAAGCATAGACAAGAGTAGAATCCTCGAAGAAATAACCTGTGACCTCCCGGCCAATGCTTCCATACTCAATGGAGACAATCTTGTCAATAAGCTCAGTGTCTGGGTTTGTATAGACCTGGAAGTCCAATGTGGCCCCGTTGTCACTCCGGGTCACCTGCAGTCTTTTCAGCTCATCGTCAAAAGCCTTTTCCTCAATATTCTTGGGCTTCTTGTGATCAGGAGAGGCGGCCGCGTTCCGGCTCAAAGGCAGATACTTTTCCTCGCTGTAATCTATGGTTAGCGGTGTTCCCTCTGTCTTTGAAATATAATTCAGAGTATCCTGAAAGTCAAAAATCTTGGCCTTTACCCCTTCGTGAAGGAGGCTGCTTTCTTTCTCCTCCGCAGACTCTATCGAGGACTCTGTAGAAGTGTCTGACTCCCTAGCCTCATCACTGGCATCCTCAAGGCCTGCCGCCTCATCAGAAGCCACTGTATCCTCCGATTGGGTCTCCTGCCCAGAAGCTTCCTCTGTGGAAGAAACATTATCCCTATTACTCACAATCTCCGATCCGCCTCCGGAACAGCCTACAAGCAAGGTGCCTGCAACAAATGTCAAAAGCAAAGCGAAGAAAAATCCTTTAATTACCCTATTACCCCTATTCATGCCCTTATCCTCCAGAAATAGCAAGAAATCATTTGATGAAACGATAATAACACAAAGTCTGGACAAGGGAGATAAATTCAAGAAATCATAAGAATTTTTTTGTCCCTAATTAAAAGAAGGGACGACTCTAATAATATCCGAGTCATCCCTGTCCCAATCATGCCCTCTATTTCTCTATCATCCTGTCATCAGGATCCGGCTCCTCAAGCCTATCCGCCTCTTCCATCCCCTCCAGAGCTATAAGGGTTTTGGAAAGAACATGATGCATACGTTTTCGAAAGTCCTCCTGATAAAGGTTTGCCATCCTCCTGTAAAGATCCTCCGCCCTGTCCATGGGTGAATTCTCGTCTTCTCCTTCACCGCTGCCCATTCCGGTACTGGCGTGAAAGCATTCCTGAACCCGCTCCTCCAGAATGCCGGCCAGATCCCTATCCTGAATGATACCGCTATACTCATCTGTCAGGGCTACTTGAAAGAATAATCCCCCATTTTCCGTCCCCTGTGAACCCCGCAGTCCCACAAGGGACAGGAAGGAGACCGCGAAATCCGCACAAGGCTCCAGTATGAAACCGAAAATCTCCTTTTTCTCTTCCTCACTCCTATTTAGCAGCCTGGGAAGAAAAGAATTAATAAGCCGGCCCGCTATTATTTCAGGCCGAATCTTTTCAGCAATCCAGCCGTTAATAATCTGTTTTCCCTCATCCTCTCCCGTAAAAGCACGGGCGACAAGCACAGGATGCTCGTGTTTCCTGTCCTGCTTTAATTCCTCGGCCGCCTCAGATTCTGCCACCGCCTCCGGAGAAGGGTTCTTTTTACCGTCAATATGAAGGGTTCTCTTCAGCACATCGTCACAAAGGGCCTCGTAATAGCCCTGAGGGGTCAGGCGAAAGATGAAGCGGTACTTTCTAAGAGGCTCCTGCTTTTCAAGATTCAGCCTGTCCTCTGCCTTTTTTGAAGAAACCCCTTTGGGCAGAACCACCGCAACAATAATCCCAAGGAGAATAAGCAGAATAATTAATCCGTCCATATCTCAATTAAAACGGCAAAAAGCTCGACAGGGATTTAACCGCATTCTGCAAATCCCCTATAGCACTATTTAAGCCTTCGAAATCAATGCTCCCGATTTGTTTCACAGCGGATGAAACGGACTCCATGTTGGTCTCCAGCATATCATTGACCCCATTGCTGGTTTTGGTAATACTCTTAGTCATTTCGCTGATATTGTCCATCTCCTCGTCTACTCTTGTCAAAGCCTGCTGACCCTGAATGATGGCCGTATTTGCCTCCCCCAATGTGATAAGCACCTTGGGCAGGACAATGACCGCCACCACCACGAAAAAGACCAGCACAAGCAGCATGAGAATGGAAACTACCCTGGAATGCCTGGCTTCTTTCTTTTGTAAGTCAATGAGTTCCCTTAGAAGGGCAGCTTCATTGCTCTCAGAACCGCCATTTGCCGCCTGACCCTGCATCTCTTCACTCTTCAACTCTTCACTCATGATATCTCCTCCTTTAATTGAAAATTATTATTGCTACAACAATATTACCTCCAATCGAGTAGGGGGAAGGCCCCCTGCTCGATTCCGGCTACGCCGCTATCATCTCGCAGGCAAGCTTGCTCGATGATGAGCGGTCGCCTACACTAAATCACTTTCCTAAGACCCTTGGGATAATGATTCTTGATGATGCGGCCGTCGGACTTCCCCCAGCCCAGGGAATAGCCGTCCACCGTCATAAGGACCCAGCCCTTTTCCGGATCCTCCGCAGGACAGGAAAGGCCTTGAATATATGCCTCTGCCTGTTCCACCGTCAGATCCCGCACCCGGCAGACATCCCCCTTGCTTAGATAGAGGGCCAGGCCGTGCCCCGGCTGAAAGCGTCCCCGGCTAATACTTCCCAAATGAAGGCCGGGTCTCAGACATTTGAGTCCTTTCAGGTCGGGAGCATGCCCGGATACCAGATAGAGCTGCTCTCCAAAGAGAATCATTACCCCCTCCGGCAGGGCATCAAGCCTCAAACAGGATTTGGAAAAATCCTCAAATAATCTCCTCTCCCCCCTTCCCGCCTCCCGGGAACCCAGTCCAGAAAAACGTTTTCCCCCGCTAGGACAGTCTTTCTCCCGCAAAAGAGACGCCAGGAAATGTCCCTCTCCCCTGACCCGGTGGGGCCAGAGCTTTACAGGATTACAGGAAAAATAAATCCCATCTCCCCTGCTAACCTTTTCCAGGCTAAAGTCCGGATGCTTTTGCAGGAAGTCTGAAATGACCTCCTCATCCTCCTCCGGGGAGAAGGTACAGGTGGAATAGACCAGTCTTCCCCCGGGGGCCAGCATTTGTGAGGCCTGCTCCAATATCCCCTTCTGTCTCTCAGCACACATTTGGACCGTATCCGGGCTCCAATCCCTTCTGGCCTCTTCGCTTTTCCGGAACATGCCCTCTCCGGAGCAGGGGGCATCCACCAGAATCCTATCAAAGAATTCAGGGAAACGGGGTGCCAGCTTTTCCGGTAACTCGCTAAGGACCATACAATTTCCAAGCCCCATCCTCTCCACATTCCGGGAAAGGATTTCAGCCCGGCTCCTCACCGGTTCATTCGCAACCAGAAAACCTTTTCCACCAATAAGGCTCCCGATCTGAGTGGTCTTGCCTCCGGGGGCGGCACAGAGATCCAGAACCCTCAGGAAATCCTCTTCCCCGTCTTCCATTTCCCTCATAAGCGCCCTGACCGGAGCCATGGCGGAGGGCTCCTGAATATAATAGAGCCCCGCTTCATGATAGGGGTGCTTGCCGGGAGGATAGTCCAACTGCCCTTCCCAATAATATCTGCCAAGGGGCTCCCAGGGAACAGTCTCCAGCCCGGCAAAGAGCCTGTCCGCCTCTTCCGCAGTGACCTTGAGGGGATTGACCCGGAGGGCTCTCCAGTGCTCCCTCCCAGTCTCCCGCAGAAAGGCCTCGAACTCCTGCTCAGGCAAAAGCCCTTTTATTTTATTATAGAAAAGTTCACTCACCATAGAAGGTATACCGATTTCCCTCAATCTTTTTGCTTGCATAGGTAGAGCTATCCGCCCTCCTATATAGATCATCAAATGTCAGCCCGCAATCTCTCTTATAGAAAGCCACTCCCAGACTCATGGTGATCTTTCTGGTCCCCAGTTCAGGAATATCTATATTGTCAATACTGGTGAAGAGCCTGTCCAAAACCAGCTCGGCGTCCTTCCTGTCCGTTATTCCCACGGCATAGACCGCATACTCATCACCGCCCAGCCTCATTACTACATCCGAATCCCGGAAGACCTCCTTCAGACAATCCGCAATAGCAATGATAACCTTGTCTCCCACACTGTGGCCGTAGGTGTCATTCACTGACTTGAACTTATCCGCGTCCATCAGGCAAAACATGCCGGTAATATTCTCATTTAGGAGGTCTCTCACCATCTTCTCCCCGGAACCCCGGTTCCGGATACCCGTCATCAAATCCGTTTCCGATAAATACTGGAGCCGTCTGGTTCTCTGCTTCTCCGCATCAATATTCTCAATTGCCCAAATCGCCCGGGAAAGCCTTTCACCGTCATAGCTTACCGCAATGAAGCGGCCCCGGCACCATCCGGTCAGCTTGTCCACATACTCAAGGGTAATTGTGTTCATGCTGCGCATCCGCTCTTCCAGGGTATCGAAATTAATAAAGCCCAGATATGCCTTCCTATAATCCTCTTCCACCAGCCGCTCCCCCATGGATTTGAGATGGCCGCTGGCAGTTTTTTCCCCGTCCTCAAAATTTTTCTGTAATTGGCTCTCACCGCCCAGCTCTTCATAAGTATCCTTTTCAAAATCAATGAGGATCATATCCACATAGATATTAGCCGCTGCGGACAATTGAGCGGAAAGCCTTTGAGCTGTCTTCATTTTGGAATAAATGCTCTGACACATATAGATAATCAGGATCAAAAGCACCATGGCCGCTAAGCCGTATGTTGTGAAGCTCCGAATAATCTCCTTAAATAGAATACTTTGATCCATCACAAGGCAAACCCGCCATCCACTATATATTTCCTTATGGAAAACGATTGCATTATTATAGTAGACAGATGTCTCAATTTCCCCCTCTGCCGATTGGAAAACCTTTCCCGCCAGAACCTTCTTGGCAGGATCTACATTACCCTGAAGAAAATTCGTGCCCACATCATCCGGTCTGGAGGATGCCACAACCAGACCATTCTTATCAAAGACAATACAGACCCCGCTGCCGGAATCCTCAATTCTCCTTGTCAGCTTCCCTAATTCTACAATGGTCAAATCCAGGGCAATTATATCCTTCCTGTTTGAAAGAAGCTTGGTGACAGTAATCATGACCTTGTTGGTCTGCCTATCCACATAGGGCGAAGTAATGACCGTGTCACCGTCTGCCTCCACGGCCGCCTTATACCAGGGTCTGTTCTCCGGGAAATAGGAAGCGTCAGGAATCCAGCCCGTCCCATCAATATATTCTCCCCCGAATACGCCGTAGAGTCCGGTAAAGTCACTATTTAGGGCATGCAGATAACCCTGTGTGGTAGAAACCAGATATTCCTCAATCTTTTCCTTTGAGGCCCCGTTCTGCAAGAGATGCTCAACGGATTCACAGGCCATGGAAATAATATCAATACTTTCTCTGAGATAATTATCCACCACAAGGACCGATTCTTTATTCGTCTGTGTCCCTATCTGAATCGCATTCTCCCTCAAGTTCCTATAGAAAGAAGCAAAAATAAATCCTATCACCATGAAGAAAATAAGAAATGCGACAATGATAAATGCAATATATCTTTTGCCGAATCCTTTTCCCCTATCGCCAGTCCTAATCATGTAACCCCTCACCCTTTAATACAAATTGTAAAGAGAAAGTTTCGATGAGATATTTCTTTTTCGCTTATGAAAAAGCGTAAGTCTCCAACGGCTGTCTTGACCCGGGCCGTCCCTATTGAATCCGGATATCCTTTCTCTCCTGAGTTTTTCCTTCCCCTGTACTCACTCAAAGAGCAGAATCGCAACTGACTGTCCAAGTCCCTCAAACTATCCTTCGCATCCAGAATTACAGCTTTCTCCAAAACCTTTTCCGCGGAAAAAGGCAGCCCGTCCTCCAGTCCTCCCCCCATTAACTTGCCATAGGCCTCCTTACAGGTCCAAAGCCCGAAAAAAGTTTTCTCTCTCTCCCCTTCCTCTAATTTATCCAGATATTTCTTCTCAGAATCCGTATAAAACCGGCGGGCAATTGCCTCCCAATTTCCCGCACGCAATTTATCTCCAGCCCTAGTCCTTCGAATCTCCTCTACATCCGCCCCCACGGGGCCTTCATCAGAGATAGCCAGCACGGCCACAGGACCTGTATGAGAGATAGAAAACCAGGGCGGTTCCTCTGTGAGAAAAGGTTTTCCATGCTCTTCTATAAGCACATCCCTGTCCGAAATAGCTCTGGACAGCAGGGCCTCCCTCAATAGGGTCCCTGCCAGAATGCTAACCAGCCTGTCCTCCTTCATCCGAAACCTGTCCGCCTTCTCCTGCCGAAAGCCGGGAAGCCTGTTGTAGGATTCCTGAAACCAGTCTTTCGAAAAATCTCTAACCGAGTTTACATAAAATTCTGTCATGGCTGCGGCAATCCCTTAATTCTTGCCTGTCACGCCAAAGCCGCCCCGGTCCTGACCGTCCAGATGGTCAACAGCCACAAAAGAGAGCTCCGGCTGGTGCTCAAAAAGCCGGAATTGACAGATTCTGTCATTAATATGAATTTCCGTATCTCTGGTAGCATATACCGGAACCATCCATTGATCATTATCCCCGCAATAGGACTCATCAATGACGCCACAGGAATTGGTCTGCAGGATTCCCCAATTACGGAAGGTGGAACTGCGCGGCACCACATGGGCCTCATATCCTTTGGGCAGCTCCACAGCAATTCCCAGAGGAATCAGGCGGAATTCCCCCTTTTTCAGGGTGACATCCTCCGCCGCCCGGAGATCGATCCAGTCCGACTTGCCCCCAATATATTCCAGCGGCTTAATCTTATCCGATATATATCTAATCTTTATATCCATAATTATGAAAAATGCTTCCTTTCAATTTCTTAAAAGTATTCGGCCTCATCGGGACGCAAGCGTCCCATGAGGCTTTGGCTCCTAGCCTAATCGAGTAGGTACGGAAAGCCCCCCCTACTC
The DNA here is from genome assembly GCA_024680595.1 of Lachnospiraceae bacterium. Taxonomy (GTDB): domain Bacteria; phylum Bacillota; class Clostridia; order Lachnospirales; family Lachnospiraceae; genus NK4A144. The sequence continues at coordinate 9,861 of JAILCB010000101.1, forward strand.
GATTCCGGCTTCGCCCACATCTCAAGTCCTTCGGACTTTCGATGATGGGCTGTCGCCAAGGCCTCATCGGGACGCAAGCGTCCCATGAGGCTTTGGCTCCTAGCCTAATCGAGTAGGTGCGGAAAGCCCCCCTACTCGATTCCGGCTTCGCCCACATCTCAAGTCCTTCGGACTTTCGATGATGGGCTGTCGCCAAGGCCTCATCGGGACGCAAGCGTCCCATGAGGCTTTGGCTCCTAGCCTACACAAAAAAAGGGGCAGCCTGCAGTCTTATTTTAACATTACAGCACCACCCCGTATACATTTAATTTCTCACAAATTAATCGATTGTAATTCTGTGGAAAATCTTCTTGCCCTTCTGGATAATCAGGTTTCCTTCCCCGTCAAAGTCCTTTCTCTCAAATAAAGCCTTGACATCCGCAACCTTATTTCCATTGACGGAAATACCGCCCTGCTCAATAAGCCTCCGGCCCTCGCTGCGGTTCTTTGCAAGCTTGGTATCCACCAGCAGGGTGATGAGATCCTTTCCTTCCTTCCAATCCTCATCTGAATAGGAAGTCGTGGGCATATTCTCACTCTTGCCGGATCCCGCAAATACCTCCCTGGCAGCCTTCAATGCCTTATCCGCATCCTCCTCGCCGTGGACAATCTTGGTAATCTCATAGGCCAGCACTTCCTTAGCATGATTAATCTCCTGTCCCTCCAGGGCTCCCAGTCTCCTGACCTCGTCCATGGGCAGGAAGGTGAGAAGGGCAAGGCATTCCTCTACCTTTACGTCCTCAATATTTCTCCAATATTGGAAGAATTCATAGGGAGAGGTCTTTTCGGGATCCAGCCAAAGGGCCCCCTTCATGGTCTTACCCATCTTTATCCCGTCTGAAGTAGTCAAAAGCTTAAAGGTCAGACCATAGGCATTTCTCCCGGTCTTTGTCCGAATCAGATTCACGCCGCCGATAATATTAGACCATTGGTCATCTCCGCCCAGCTCCATTTCACAATCGAAATCCTCATTGAGCCGGTAGAAGTCATAGGACTGCATGAGCATATAGCTAAACTCAAAGAAGGTAAGTCCGTCCTCCCGGCCCATACGGTTCCTATAGGCATCTGCGGTAAGCATCTTATTAACCTTGAAATGAACGCCCACTTCCCTCATGAAGTTTACATAATTCAAATCCAGCAGCCAATCCGCATTATTGGCCATAATAGCCTTACCATCACTGAAATCAATATATTTAGAGAGCTGCTTCTTGAAGCACTCCACATTATGATCAATATATTCCCGGGTCAGCATTTTCCGCATATCGCTTCTGCCTGAGGGGTCCCCAATCATAGTGGTACCTCCGCCCATCATAGCAATAGGCCTGTGTCCCGCCTTCTGCATATGCATCATTGCCATAACTGTCAGGAAATGCCCCGCCGTCAGACTGTCCGCCGTGGCATCAAAGCCAATATAGAAGGTGACGGACTTCTTTCCCAGAAGCTCTCTTACAGCCTCCTCGTCGGTGCACTGGGCAATGTAGCCCCTTTCCTTTAAAACATCAAATACATTTTCAGACATTGGTTTTTCAGTCTCCTTGTTCTCAATCATCCTAAATTATTGCCATTCACGCAAATAAATTCTTCTGCATACAACCTTTGCTATATTATCACATTCCCATTGAAATCTCCACAAAAAGCGAAATACTTTAGGGCAGGAAATGTGCATATATTGACTCCCCCGCCTGCAGGGGGCCGGTCCCGCCCTGGATTTCCCCAATCATATCACAGCCGTAAAGGGATGAAACAGTACTATTTCTTTGATGCTGGACAGGATGAAAATATATTTGGCCCCGGGAAAACTCGGATTTGCCCAGGATAAACCGCCTTCTGGGACTCCCCTTATGAAAGCCTTCCTTCAGAATCACTTCAAATTTCCGGGCTATCCCGTCCGTCTCTCCGCAGAGCTTTCGGATATAGGGCATTCCCACCTCTATAAGCCCAACTGCGGCGGCAAGAGGGTTCCCCGAAAGTCCCAGAATCAGCTTTCCGTCCTTAACGGCTGCAAGCATGGCACCGCCGGGCTTAAATGAGACCCTGGAAAAGAGGATTTCTCCACCTATACTTCGAACCGCGTCCGGTACCAGATCATAATCCCCGGCAGAAACCCCTCCGGTCGTTATGACCATATCGGACTCTGAAAGCATATACTCCAGTCTATATGAAAGGTCCCCCGTTTCATCCCCGGCAATTCCAAAGTCCCTCACCCTGGTCCCGGCCTTCATGAGAAAGCCCCTTAGCATATAATAGCTGCTATTATATATTTGTCCGAAGTCCAGGGGTTCAGACAGATCCCGGACCTCATTCCCTGTACTGAGAAAGGATATCATAGGCTTTTTGTATGCCCGAATCATATCGTGTCCCTGGCCGGTCAGCAGGCCGATTTGCGCGGGATTTAAGCGGTCCCCCTCTCTCAATAGAACCATACCCTCGGACACATCCTCACCCGCAAACATGATATTGCCGGCCTTATAGGAACGGAAAATCTTCACGCTGTTTTCATCAAACTCCGTGTCCTCGTGCTTCACCACCAAATCCGTTCCCTGAGGAATAGGCGCCCCTGTCATAATGCGAAAGGCCTTTCCCTGAGGCAGCTCATACCGGATCCTATCCCCCGCCTGAATCACTCCCAGAACCGGAAAAACCTTTGGATGCTCCTTATCCGCCCCTTCCGTATCCTCGCTGTGAAGGGCATAGCCGTCAAAGGCACTTCTGTCAAAAGAGGGTACCATGATATCAGCCTTAATCTCCTCTGCAGCCACCCGGCCATAGCCCTCCTCTAGAAATATAGGTTCTGTTTTCCTATTCATAGGCAACCGCAAAAGCCAATCCACTGCCTCTTCAATATCGAACATAAAAGCACCGTCCCCTTTCCCCCAAGTAAAAAATACCTATACTCCAAACAATAATCGAGTCCTGCAGGTTCACACCTCTCCATCTACCCCGCGCCCACATCCCAGGTCCCCAGGGTCTTCAATGGAGAGCCGCGCCCTATGCCTCATCAGGCTGAAAAATTTAGGCGTTGGGACCGGGTCTTCAATGGAGACCGCGTCCTGTGCCTCATCAGGACACAGGCCTCCCATAAGGCTTTGGCTCCCGGCCTACACAGATATATATTCGAAAAAGCCCGCAAACCTCTATGGAACCAGGTCTGCGGGCAAACAAAAATAGCGAAGGGGAGACTCGAACTCTCGACACCACGGGTATGAACCGTGTGCTCTAGCCAGCTGAGCTACTTCGCCATTTCTATGAACTGCGCTTCGTTTCGCACAGCTTTTGCATTATACAACCCAACAGGCAACATTGTCAACACCTAATTTAAAATTCTTTGAAAAATACTTCAGCAAATACTTCAGCCAAATAATTCTATCTCAAAATAATCCCCCCAACATGTTTACAAAATGTAAATAATGTATTAAAGTTAGTTTTTTATTGGCCAATGTATTTGGCTGATTACTTGTTTATCACTGGAAGGAGGATATGAAAATGTCGTACAAAAGAATTCTAACTATACAGGATATCTCCTGCTTTGGCCAGTGCTCTCTCACTGTTGCGCTGCCTATCCTATCGGCGGCGGGGCATGAGACGGTAATTCTACCCTCAGCAGTACTCTCTACCCATACAGCAGGATTTACTGGTTTTACCTGTCGGGATCTAACCGAAGATATTCCTTCTATTACAGCCCATTGGAAGAAGGAAGGAATTTCCTTCGATGCAATATATACCGGATACTTAGGCAGTGCCACCCAAATCGACTATGTCAAGGATATGATAAAGGACTTTGGCTCAGAGAATTTTGTCAGCATTGTAGATCCTGCCATGGCGGATAATGGAAGGCTTTATCCTGCCTTTGACCAGGCCTTTGCCAATCAAATGAAGACCCTGGCCTTTGAGGCGGATATGATCCTGCCTAATATTACCGAGGCCTGTTTCCTGACCGACACCGAATACAGAGAAAGCTACGACGAAGCCTATATTGACGGAATCCTAGACAAGCTCCGCGCTTCCGGTGCCAAGACCATTATCCTGACCGGAGTAGGTTACACCTGGGATACCACCGGCGTTGTGGTTTTTGAGGGAGATAATAAATCCTATTATAAGCACAAAAGGATATCCAAGGGAAGCCACGGCACGGGAGATGTATATGCTTCCTCCTTCACCGGCGCCTATCTCAGCGGCAAGACCGCCTATGAATCCGCTGTCATCGCCGCAGATTATACCGTGCGCTGCATCGAAGGCACCATAAGCGATGAGTCCCATTGGTACGGCGTCAAATTCGAGCCCGCCCTGCCCTATTACATGGACAGCTTAAAAGGCTGAAAAAGCACCGGGGAGACCCTGCCGGGTTCCGGGAGCCAGCTGTACTTGTAGTATCGGCTCTTTACTCGGCATCTCCAGAATGCAATCGGGGAGACTCTGCCGGGTTCCGGGAAGCAGCTGTACATCCATGAGGCTTAGAATTGAAATATGGATCAAATGGGGGTCGGGAATACTTATTCCCGCGCCCCCATATTGTATTTCTGCCGCTCTCTATTTCAAATTCCTACAAATTCCTATCTCCATATATTGAAAGAATGGTCACTCGCAATCCGCTCCCCTTCTCACCCATGAAACTGGAAAACACCCCCTCTCAACATGAATGCATTTAAAAGGGAAGAATGCCTAACCGCCTTCAAAAAATCTTCTTTAGCAAAGAGAATACAAACAATATAAATAGTATGGGAAGAGCAATATAAATGAAGCCAACTATAACCAGTACGATTAAAATGACAGGCAGCAGGACACCTATAAAAAGGATTTTTGTAATTCCCCAGGCCGCATCCAGCCCAATCGTAAAAACCTTAAAGAGAAACCAAAGCATCAAAACCGAAAAGATTACAATAACCACTTATTTCTGTCCTTTCCTTCCATCAAAATCTATGGCTGCCGCCACTGCCGGAAGCACCCCCGCCGCCTCCGCCACCAGAGCCTCCCCCACCGGAGAAACCGCCGCCACCGGAACCTCCGCCAGAGCCTCCGCCGGATTTGGCGGCTAAAAGGATAAGTTTAATGATAATAATCAATATTACTGTACAGAGACCGGTAAAGGAAAAATAGCTCCTTTTACTGACTGTATCCCATTCCAGCCCTAGAATCCCGGGATTCTGATTCTTCTTTTTCCCCATTTTCTCCCGGCCGGAGCCTCTCTTCCTCCCCTGGAGATAGACCAGGAAGTAATTCAAGAGAAAGGATAGAATGAGGGCCAAAAGGATATTATTAATATACTTCATGGGACGGGCAATCCGTCCCCCGGAAAGCAGGGTATTTATCTGGGCAAAGGCCGAGGAAACGCATCCGTAATAATCCCCCTTGGAGGCATAGGAATAGACATTATCCGTAATAACATAGCCTCCCTCCTTCCCAATGACGGAATTATTCTCCCCGGCACTGTAAATGGTGATTTCCCTGGTGCCCATATCAATGAGGAAAATGCTTCCGCTCTCATTTCCATATCTGTCATAATAAAGGGAAGTTGCCTTGTCTAGTGCAGTATCTTCATATTGGTCACAGGAAACAAAGACTGCATTTCCATACTGGGTTAGGGGAATTAATTCACTCCCCAGTCTCTCCCTCTCATCCCCGCCCAGCAGCTCTTCATCATCCTGAATATATACCTGATATCCCGTTTCAGGATTCTCATATACTACCGGACCCTCTTTGTCAGATGATGGTGCCTGCTCAGCACCTGCACTCTTACCAGATGAGGAGGCCAGTTCAAGGCCTGCGGCCTTGTCCAACGATGGTGCCGGCTCAATATCTGCACTCTTACTTGATGAAGCAGCCAGTTCAAGGCCTGTGGCCCTGTCCAACGATGGTGCCGGCTCAACACCTGCACTCTTACTTGATGAAGCGGCCAGTTCAAGGCCTGCGGCCCTGTCCAACGATGGTGCCGGCTCAATACCTGCACTCTTACTTGATGAAGCAGCCAGTTCAAAGCCTGTGGCCCTGTCCAACGACGGTGCCGGCTCAGTACCTGCACTCTTACCAGATGAAGCGGCCAGTTCAGGGCCTACGGCCTTGTCCCCTGATGAATCCGCCTGTACATAGAGGTTTCTGGCTGAAAGAAAGGACAGGGACAATACCACAAGGAGAGTTCCTACCACTGCCATTCCTTTCATAGCATTCCGGTAAGGTCCTTCCCCATCATCTTCCCCGGTTCCTCTTTCCCCTCCGTCACTTCCGGCAGCTCCATCCCCAGGTCCCTTTCCATCACGGAATAACAGAGGAAGGGGTCTGGTAGAAAGCAGATTATACTGTTGTAGAAGTTGGGTCAGGGACACTGCCGTAACTAGGAAAATGCCGGCTGAAACCCCATAATACCAGAGATCCGAAACCAAATTCAGTTCCCTTATGATAACCCCTCCCAGAGAAAGGAGGAGTAAAAGTGCGGGCCAGATACCCAGCCTGCCTCCGCTTTTTCTAAGGCAGAGGATCCCACATACCACTACCAGGAGCCCCCATAATACAGGAGGATGATTAATGAATAGAATAACCGCTATCAGGACATAGGGCCATATGGAAAAAATCTTGAGCAGGCGGTCCCAGAAGTTATTCCTCATCCTTGGCTTGGAAGGATCCTCCTCTCCGGAAAGCCATCGGACCAGTCGGGTGGATAAGGATGCCTTCTCACGGCCTCTATCCTGCCTGCTGCTTTCTCCCTGCCTGCCGTTTCCTTTCTCCTTGCTGTTTTCTCCCTTCTTGCTGTAAGTACCCTGCTTGTTGTAAGGTCCCTGCTTGTTGTCAGGTTCCTGCTTGTTGTCAGGTTCCTGCTTGTTGTCAGAACCCTGCTTGTTGTAAGGTCCCTGCTCTCTCTCAGCTCCACGACCTTCACCTACAGGCTGCCGGAAGCCGGTGCCTTGATTTTCCATTACTCTTTGAGAAGGGTCTTCATCCATCAAAAGGTCCTGCTCATCGTCATCCTCATCCCCTGACTCCCGCAAGCTCCTAAGGCTTTCCCCCGCCTCTTCAGGACCGGCCCTTTTTCCCTTTGCCTTTTCCGCGTAGCCCGCATCGTCCAGATGCAGCTCCCTCCTCCTAATAGCATATGCATTTCCCGAATAAAGGAGAGCCGTGAAGAGAGCAAGCCCTCCTGCGATCAGCACCCCCGTAGTAGGACGAAAGGTAAAGAAGAGATTTAACAAAACAAATATAGGTATTGCCACAAGGAGACAGCCTATCCAGAAAGCAGGAATGCTGACCGGGATATCCGAATAAACCTTACCCGTCTGTCCATTCACCGCCGCATAGGCAATTCGTTTGCCCCTGCGAAAGGACATAAACCAAACCGGCAAAAGAGCATTATATTCACTCTGCTCCTTAACTGGCAGATGGTCGGAGAGCCTGCTGCCGTCCGGATATGCTTTCAGAGTGATATCCTGCATAGCGGGCTTATTATGCATACCGTCCAGGCACTGCTGGGCCGCTATTTCCAGGGTCTTTTCCCTGTAGATCTCCGAATCCACATCCGGAATATTGGCATAGGCCCCGGCCAAATAGGAGGAATCAAAATCCACGCTCTTTTTCATATTAAAGGGAACAATCATATCCGCAACTGTATCATCAAAGGCAGATGATGCATCAAAAGGCAGGTCCTGAAAGCTTCCTTTCATATAGCAGCGAATATCCCTGTCCTCCACGTGACCAACTGGCCCGTCCACCCACTTAGCCCTGCCATAGAGCTTTGCTTTACCCTCTAGCTCCAGTCCATATAGCCTATAGGGCACATAGAGAGGCCGCAGTCTCTCATCCCCCTCCCCGCTCCGAAACTCCCTCGGCGCATAGAGGGCCTTAGATGCCATCTTGTGAAAGGACTTTAAGCACCTCTCTTTTGTGACCGTGAAAGGAATAATCCTCTCAGGCCTGTCCACTCCTTCAATCCGGGTCTTAAGCACATTAGAGGCACCGCAATAGCTGCAAAAGCCAGTGGCATCTATATCGGTAGTATACATTTCCCCGCCGCATTGGGGACATGTGAAAACCTTGGCATCAATGAGATCCTGCTCCGTCGCCAGGTTTTGCTTTAGTTTCGGGTCCCCGGGCTTGTAATCCTTTCCGCAATATTCACATGAAAGCTTTGCCTTTTCTATATTATATTTCAAATCGGCCCCGCACCCCGGACATGAAAGCATAGCACCACCTCCCTAAACTCTTCTCAAACTCTTACTCTTCCAGGCAAAAATTCCCTTTCCTATAAGCAGGAAGAAAAAGAATAGAAAAACTATCACATAGGCTACACCAATCCCTAATGAATCGGACCCTATAGTATCCGGTCTGAAGCCAAACCAGCCACAGGCTGCATCGAAATTCAGGAAATTGTAAGGCATAATCTTGGAACCCCATCTGACCCCCAGTTTACCCAGACCCAGGGTATAGAAAAGATAGGCCAGGGGAAAGGACAGGGAACATATTGTTAAATACTTCTTCGCAATGATTTTCCTATCGAAATAAATATAATGAAGCATGGAAGTGATAGGAGAAATCAGGTGGGCCGCAGTGCTGGCATAATGATTATACTGATAGGCCCCGATAAATCCATCCCTGTGAGTAGGGGCCAAAATTAGGAGATAGACCAGAAAAGTCACACTGATAGAAATAGCCGTAACAAAATGGAAGGCCATAAAGAAGTGCTCTCCCCTAAAACCCAGGCTCTCCCTTTTCTGCCACCTGACCAAAAGCCAAATCAGCGTAGAAATACTCACCATTACATTGGACAGAGTCGTGAAATAGGTGAAGGTAAAAATTCCATTTCGAATCATGCCCATAATCGTTCCATAGACAGAAGACGCCAGGGCCGTAAGTGCCAATACTGTTCCAATCATACTTTTGAAATTTCCTTTACTTAAATACTCATCCCTTCAAAAACTCCGGACCCCTGTGCTCTGCCCTACACCATGGGATAATGGGAATACGCATTCGACCGGAACCCGCAAAGCAGGGGGCCTGTCCCTCGAGAAAGTATGGGGTTTCCAAATGTGTCAGCTTGTCGCCATTCGGAATCCGTACCAGACCGGAAACCGCAAAGCAGGGGGCATGTCCCAAAAGAGAGTGCAGGACTTCATAAGAGTCCGCCAGTGTTTTTCTCAGGGATTACTGGCCATAAATTCCTCAAAGGATCTGGGACCCTTAGAAGATCCTGAAAAGCCGCACATCCTGTATATGTTCTCCATTACATAGGCAAAATGAATGCGATCTTCCTCACTCTCATAGGCTTTTTTCAGATTAAGCAGGCTATATACATATTGACTGTCAATTTTTATCAAATCATAAACCACAAAGGACTTGCCCACATCCCTATAGCCGGTTACTATAATTTTGCCCTTTTGATCATCGGAACGCACAAGTATATCTGTCGTATCATAATACTTCCCATGCTCCGACCTATTGATTTCTTCTGTCAATTCCGAAACGGACATCCCATCCGTCCTCCTAGATACAGAAAAAGTCAAATTGCCTCCTTTACTGCCTTCAAAGGTGATGGTCTCCAGGTTCTCGCCATATTCTGTATTATGATGGCTGTCATCCACAGCCACCCTATTGAATAAATACCTGGGATAGAAGAAAGACAGCTCTCCAATCCCGGAGTAATACAAATATTGGGAGGGATCCAGATTGGCGGAATAATCTTCCACCGTGTCTGCCTGAATTCCAAAACGTCCCATAATATCATCGCTTCCGGAGCTTTTTTCAGTCTGAGGGCTCAGCACATCCCCGCTGTCGTCAAAGGAGTCCTCCAAAGCCCCTTCACTGGCAGCGTCTTCGGTCCCGGACGCCGCATCGCCGCCCTCCGAATCCGTTTTATCATAAGAATCCATACTTTCCTTACCGCCGCTGCCCAGGTAGCCTTCCTGCCCTTCAGCACCCGCCTTGTCCTGATAGCCTTCCCCCGCTTCAGCGTCCGCCTTGTTCTGATAGATTTCCTCGGTTTCAGCACTGGCCTCCAACTGACCCGCAGCCAGCTTCTCCTCCGAATCACTGTCCTGCTCTTCCCTGTCCCTTTCCGCCACAACCGCGCTATCCGATGATTTGCCGCCCAACAATACTATGGCCGCAATAACACCTCCCGATATAAGGAGTATGCTCAAAAGGATAATAACCGTATAACTCATTTTCCAGACGAAGGGCTTCTTTCCCGACCCCGGCGCCATATTAGTGTCAAACCCATTATCATTATTTGACCCGAAATCAAAAGAAGGCCCTTCAGCCGCATTCTGCTTCAATGCCATTCCGCAATTCCGGCAGAACTGGGCTAGATCCGAGTTTTTCTCACCACAATTTGGACAAAACATTCTATCTCCTTTCAATAATCAAGTCTCCATCGCGAGACCCGGCGCAGGATTCGTCCCGGCGCCAGCAGACATCTTCCAATCCGAATCCCTGCTATTGCAGGAAATTCCTTATTCAGCCCCCACCAATAGCAGCTTTATGGCAGCACAGGGCATTTTCTGTTTCCATAATTATATCATAAGTCTTATTGAAAGGTAGAGGAATCAATAATAAGGGCACACAATTTTGTCTGCATTAATCCGGGATCTGGTCCGGATCTCTTGCCTCATGTATCATTGCATGACTCTGTAGCCCTCTTTATTTCTTAGATTGGCTAATCACTGAACTGTAACGAAAAATGCGAAAATGCAATTGATAAACTGATTATAGGACAGGTATATGTGTATGATAGAGACGCAGAAGCCATGGCGGCAAATCCTACTGACAATTTTTCGGTGTTTAACAAAATCATCCATTATTAATGGACGAAATTAGCTCTATACACTAAAATGTCCCGAGGATCGAGTTTAAATATGGAGCCGTAGGACTATGAGAGAGAATTTGGGG
>JAILCB010000113.1 GCA_024680595.1 Lachnospiraceae bacterium
TCCCAAATCTACATTCCCCTGTCCATTCATTTCCCCGGAATCCGCCAAATTCATCTTTTCCTGAAATAATCCCATAGAATCCGCCGACTCCGTCTTATTCTCATCTTTCCTACTAAACTGCAAATATTTCCCACTTTCCCTCTTATGAAAAAACTTTCTCAATAACTAACAAATGCCTTAATTACAAGAATCCTGCCGGTTTCTGTAGACCTCGAGCTCAAGAATTCTGCCGGCTTCTATGGGCCTCGAGCTCAAGAATTCTGCAGCCTTCTATAGGTCTCGAGCTCAAGAATCCAGCCGGCTTCTGTAGACCTCGAGCTCAAGAATCCTGCCGGCTTCTATGGGCCTCGATCTCAAGAATCCTGCCGGCTTCTGTAGACCTCGAGCTCAAGAATTCTGCAACCTTCTATAGGCCTCGATCTCAAGAATCCAGCCGGCTTCTATGGGCCTCAACCTCAAGAATCCTGCCGGTTTCTGTAAGCCTCGATCTCATCCCTCACCGCCCTGAGTGCCTGTCCCCGGTGGCTCTCCTGATTCTTAATCTCCGGCGGCAGCTCCGCAGTGGTCTGCCCGTACTTAGGCAGAATGAAAATCGGATCATAGCCGAAGCCATTACTGCCGGCCTCTCCATAGCCGATTTGACCCTCCATGACTCCTCTGACCGTCTTCTCACTGCCATCCGGGAAAATAATGGCGGCAGCGCAGACAAAGCGGGCAGTCCTCTGCTCCTTCGGCACCCCTTCCAATCTGTCAACCAGAATCTGATTCTTAATATGATAGGATGTCTTCTCTCCAAGATATCGGGAAGAATGAATGCCGGGCTCCTTATTTAGGGCATCGATTTCCAGTCCCGAATCATCGGAAATCACCAGATTTCCTGACTTCTGCCAAACCGCCCTGGCCTTAATCAGGGCATTCTCCTCAAAGGTTTCTCCGGTCTCTTCCACCTCTGTAACCAAATCCGCTTCCTTCATAGACAGGATAGGGATATCAAAACCCGCCAGAATCTCCCGGATTTCCCTCATTTTGTCCTGATTCCCGGTAGCGACAATAATCTTCTCGATTCTTCCCATACCATCCTCCTAAAGCACTCCCAAAGCCTTATTATCCAAAAACGTCTTTATTCCTGACAAGCTATTCAGCAGTAATAATCTCTGAAACCGCCCCTGCAAGAGCCTCTGCCGCCCCTCTCTGAAAATCCGCACTTCCCATGAGCTCCGCCTCGGCGCGATTAGTAATAAAGCCCAGACGGACGGCATAGAGCGGCTTTTCCGTGATACCAAAGAGCCCCTTCGCCTTCTCCGTAGAAACTCCCAGATTCTTTCGCCCGCTATAGTCTGTCAGTGCCGAGAGAAGTCTCTCTGCCTTGTCCTCCAGCCCCGGTCTAGTCACAACACGCTCCCCCACCGTTGTCCTGGTATTCCCGTCAGCGTCGGTATGCAGGCCAATTATCAGATCCGGATCCACCCCCTCAATAAGGGTGGCCCTTTCCTCCTCAGTGGGTCCATATTCTGCCGTATGCGTATGATAAACCTTAATTCCCCGCTCAGAAAGCTCCGTTTCCAGAAAAGCCGCCGTCTGAAAGGTGATATCCTTTTCCCGGATACCATAGGCGGCACTTCCCTCGTCCTCTCCCCCGTGTCCGGCATCGATAACTACGATCCGGTCATACAGATCCCTGGCTTTCACGGCTCTAATAAAGAGTCTTCCGGGTTCATAGATTGCCTCCGGAGCATATATTCCCTCCAGATTCAATACGATTCCCTCTTCCTCATCCAACCGGATATTCTGAATATGGGTCATATCCCCGGAGAAATAATTATATTGAAAAAAAGACTCTGAACAGCCCGGAATCTTAATCCGTATGCATTGATTCAAATAATCATCCTCTATACGGATATCCTCTTCCCCAACACCATCCGGAAGCGGTATTGTGAGAAAGCTTCGACGGTCGTAAACCCGCTCCTTTAGAGCTACCGTATCCAGGGTGGAGTCTGTTATCTGATGCCATTGGCCATATTGGGGCTTTCCCTCATGCTCCGCCCGGATAATTCCTGTACTGGCACAGAAAAACAGGACTGCCACAGCCAGGAATAAAGCTCCCGAAATTAGCACAGGAAAGAGAGATGTGAATCCCTTCTTTTCCTTCATTCCCCGCCTCCGCGCCGGCTCTTGAACTGACGGCCTGACCGGGATCCATTCCCATTCCCATTGTCAAAGCCCCCATGAGTCCTTTTGCCCCTATCTGACGCAAAAGAGCTTCCCCGACTCTTTCCGCCGCCCTTAAGGCCGGCCTTCGTATATTCCCTATCCTGTCCGGTCTCCCGTCTCCTTCCGAATCCGGGGGCCGGTCCGGAATCCTTCGGCCTGCTCTTGGCCTGCACGGACTCCTCATTCCCATCCGCCCCGGCCTTCGTATATTCCCTATCCTGTCCGGTCTCCCGTCTTTTCCCGGGTTTTGGTCCTAGATATTGATAGAGGTAGGTTTTCAGCATTCCGTTATATATTTTTCGGTTCTTATCAGCCTTCCTACCAATATATCTCTCAGTATCGCCATAGCCGGTAATCACATAGGAAGACCAGTTCTCAAGCCGTCCCATGGCCTCCCCCAGCTCTCTATAGATACCGGGCAGCTCCTCCGCATCCATCCTCTCTCCATAGGGGGGATTGGTAATGAGAAATCCATATTGCTTAGGATGATTCAGTTCTTTCACAGGCCTTGCCTGGAAATGGATGAGATCCCTGACCCCGGCCCGCTCCGCATTCTCGCAGGCCACCTTAATGATGTCCGCATCAATATCATAACCCTGAATATCTGTCTCTATATCCTTCTTCACAAGGGATGCGGCCTCATCAGAGGCTCTATACCAGGACTTCCGGTCAATAATATTTCTCCAGTCCTCTGCTGTAAAGGATCTCTCCATGCCGGGGGCAATTCCCGCAGCTATCATAGCGGCTTCAATAGGAATGGTCCCGCTGCCGCAGAAGGGATCCAAGAGGATTCTGTCCCCCTTCCAGGGGGTCAGCATAATAAGGGCGGCCGCCAGATTCTCGGCAATAGGCGCCACTCCCTGCTTCTTCCTATAACCTCTCTTGTGGAGGGAATCCCCTGTGGTATCCAGTCCCACAGTAACCAGGTCCTTATAGAGAAAGACCCGGATAGGATAATCATCCCCGTCCTCCAAAAATACTTCGGTCCCGTATTTAAGCTTCAATTTCTCAACAGCGGCCTTCTTCATAATGCTTTGTATATCAGAGGGACTGAAGAGCTTTGACTTCACTGTGGAAGCCTTCTTCACCCAAAAGCGCCCGTCTCTGGGAAGGAACTCCTCCCAGGGCAGGCTCTTGGTTCCCTCGAACAGCTCATCATAGGTAAAAGCCTTGAATTCACCTACCCGAATCAATATCCGCTCTGCTGTTCTCAGAAAGATATTGGCTCTTGCCACCGCATCCTCATCTCCGGCAAAAATAACCCTGCCGTCTTCAACACTCAGAATCTCATATCCCAAATCGGAAATTTCCCTTTTCAGTACAGATTCCAGGCCGAAGTGACAGGGAGCAATTAAATCGTATTTATTCATCCTTACCTCATTAGGCAGACTGCTTGCCGTATTTGAAGAATCCAATATTTTAATCCATCAATGTATTAGCCCGACGGGGTTGCCGTCGGGCTAATTGAGGGGAGTATAAAATATTTATAAAGGGGTTACATGAAGTAGTTTTTCAACTAACTTCGTAGTTATACTACCATAGATTCAAAAATTGTGCAAGATTTTTTTATCTTCTATGCAAAAAAATATAGACAAAATTTTGTGTCAAAATGCCCTTTTTCTTGACGCTGTTTACAGTAAGTTCTATAATGTTTCTAGTATTCCCGAAATCCGTACACAACCAGACTCCCGCAAAGCAGGGGCATGTCCCGCATGAAAGCCCGGGATTTCCGAATGCGTTTCCCTGACGCATTCGAAAAGTCATAGGATTCCGAACTTCATCAGAAATTCGGAATACGTACACGACCGGCACCGCGAAGCGAGGGCGTGTCCCACACAAAGTGCGGGATTTCAGCTGAACCGGTCGGGAAAAGAGAATGACACGGAAGACAAAAGTTTAGATTGGAGAAACCTTGGCGAGATTTCCCCTAGAGGGTGCCGGAAGAGCATTTGGCACAGGAGGTAAGAATGAACGAAGTATTAAAAGCAATTGAGGAGAGACGGGCAATTCGTAAATTTAAACCCGATATGGTGCCTCAGGACAAAATTGACACAATTATCCGGGCAGGACTCTACGCACCAAGCGGAATGGGAAAGCAGTCTCCTATTATTGTAGCCATTACAAATAAGGCTATTCGGGACCGTCTTTCCGAAATGAACCGGAAGATCGCAGGCAGACCCGAAGGATTCGACCCCTTCTACGGTGGTCCCGTAGTTCTGGCAGTTCTCGCTGATAAGAGCATTGTGACCCATGTCCACGACGGTTCCCTGGTGATTGGAAATATGATGCTGGCCGCCCACTCCCTGGGCCTGGGCTCCATCTGGATCCACCGCGCCCAGCAGGAATTCGAGTGCGAGGAGGGCATCGGCATTCTGAAGGCTTTGGGTATCGAGGGCGATTATGAAGGAATCGGCCACTGTGTCCTGGGCTACATTGACGGGGAAGTTCCCAAGGCCGCCCCCAGGAAGGAAGGCCGGGTCTTCTACGCCAGATAAAATTTTCAGCACAAAAGTACTACTATTACAAATTTTCTATTATGTCATTCAGTCGGGTAGGGGCAGGTCCTCTACCCGATTTTTCTAATATTTTCCGGTTCCCAAAAGCTTTCGATGATGAGCCGCGTCTTGTACCTCGCTGCCTTCAAACAAGCAGTCAATGATCCCTCTGACGCTTCCGCCTTAGCCCACTTCCCAGGCTCAGCAGCTTTCGATGATGAGCCGCGCCTTGTGCGGGGACGGGCTGCAACATACAGCTTTAGAGCCCGATGGCCTTGGTATAATAGGCTGTGCCTTGTACCTCATCCCATCCGGCTTTGGATCCTTAACGAATCGAGGAAAGATGCAAATCGTGCCCTCTCATCCGCGAGCCGCCGGCCGGCTTTAGCCAACAAATTTCATCCCGGCGGCTCTGCGATAGAAAAAAGGAGCTGCACCCGAAGGCACAGCTCCTTTTCATTACTATTATATTACTAAGGGTTCCTATTAATCCCAATTGATTATCTGGCATCTTTGATGGAGAAGCTTAAGCGGCCCATCTTGTCCTTGCCCATGCAGCGCACACGGACATGGTCACCCAGGGTCAGGACATCCTCCACATGGGCAATCCTGTTCTTAGCAATCTTGCTAATATGAACCATGCCCTCCTTGCCGGGAGCGAACTCGATGAAAGCGCCGAATTCCTTAATGGAAACCACGTTACCCTCGTACATCTCCCCTTCCTTGAAGTCAGTGACAATGGTCTCAATATAGCCCATAGCCTTATCCATGGCTTCCTTATCCTCACCACAGATAGAGACGCTGCCGTCGTCCTCAATATCAATCTGAACACCACAGCGGTTAATGATCTCATTGATGGTCTTGCCTCTCTGGCCAACCACATCCCCAATCTTCTCGGGATCGATCTTGGTAAGAATAATCTTGGGTGCGTACTTGCCCACTTCAGGCCTGGGCTCTGCAATAGCAGGTGTCATGACTTCATTCATGATAAACTCCCTGGCCTCATGGCACTGACGGATGGCCTGCTCCACGATGGGCCTGGTCAGACCGTGAATCTTGATATCCATCTGAATGGCCGTGATACCGTCATGGGTGCCGGCCACCTTGAAGTCCATATCTCCGAAGAAGTCTTCCAGTCCCTGAATATCTGTGAGAACTACATAATCATCATCGGAATCCCCGGTCACCAGACCGCAGGAAATACCTGCAACCTGCTTCTTCAGGGGCACACCTGCGGCCATAAGGGCCATACAGGAGGCACAGATACTGGCCTGGGATGTAGAACCGTTGGACTCAAAGGTCTCTGATACGGCACGGATGGCATAAGGGAACTCCTCGGGGCTTGGCAGCACAGGAAGAAGTGCCCTCTCCGCCAGGGCGCCATGGCCGATTTCCCTACGTCCGGGGCCTCTGGAAACCTTGGTCTCTCCTACAGAATAGGAGGGGAAATTATATTGATGGATATAGCGCTTTTCCGTAATATTAGGGTCTAATCCGTCTACCCTCTGCTTGTCGGACAGGGGAGCCAGTGTAATCACATCGCAAATCTGAGTCTGGCCTCTGGTAAACATGGCAGAACCGTGGACTCTGGGAATGATATCCACTTCTGCGGCAAGGGGCCGAATCTGGTCTAAGGCCCTTCCGTCAGGACGTTTGTGATCCTTTAGGATCATCTTCCGGACCGTCTTCTTCTGATATTGATATACGGCCTCCGGTACAAGGGGAGCCCATTCCTCATTATCCTGGAAAGCCTCCTGAACCCTCTCCTGAACCAATGCTACTGCCGCATCCCTGGACTGCTTGTCGTCATTAAAGGTGGCCTTCTCCATCTCCTCAGGAGGCACAATCTTCTTGATTTCCTCAAACATTTCCTCGGGAATGGCCTGGCTCACATAGGAATGCTTCTCCTTGCCGACCTCAGACTGAATCTTCTTGAAGAATTCGATAATCTTTAGGTTCTCATCATGGCAGAGATAAATGGCCTCCAGCATCTTGTCATCGCTAATCTCATTGGCGCCGGCCTCAATCATAATGACCTTTTCTCCTACAGAAGCTACGGTCAGCCTGAGATCTCCGGTATCCCAATCCTTCTGGGAAGGGTTAATAATGAACTGGCCGTCCTTTAAGCCCATCTGGGTCATAGCGCAGGGGCCTGCAAAGGGGATATCAGAAATGGTTGTAGCCAATGAGCAGCCCAGCATACCCACTATCTCAGGCCTGCACTCAGGATCCACGCTCATTACCAGAGCATTCAGGGTCACATCATTACGGTAATCCTTGGGGAATAAAGGACGCATAGGCCGGTCGATGACACGGCTCGTCAAAATCGCATTTTCAGAGGGCTTTCCCTCTCTTTTATTGAAACCACCCGGCATCTTTCCTACCGAGTAGAATTTTTCCTCAAAATCAACAGAAAGCGGGAAGAAATCAATTCCGTCCCTGGGCGCCTTGGAAGCTGTCGCAGTACAGAGTACTGTGGTCTCGCCATAATGCATGAAAGCGCATCCTCCGGCCTGTGCTCCTACCCGTCCGATATCTACTGAAAGTGTTCTTCCTCCGATTTCCATGGAAAATGTTTTATATGCCATTCACTTCTCCTTCTGCCGCGGAATGCGGCGAAAACTGCCCTCTTCCTTAGGGCTCACTTAGTATTCGTCTGGAGGGGAAACCCTCCGGCAGGCCCTATCCTAGACCTAGGCCCTTTTGTTTGGCCGATCCTGCGTCCGGCCTGCTTTCTTTTGTCTGGCAGGCCCTGTCTCAAGCCCGCTCTGTTTTTCGGAGGGAAACCCTCCAGCAGGCCCTGCGTCCGGCCTGCTCCCTTTTGTCCTGCAGGCCCTGTTTCAAGCCCGCTCTGTTTTTCGGAGGGAAACCCCCTCCTGCAGGCCCTGTTTCAAGCCTACACAGTAAAGGCGGGAACATTGCATTCCCGCCTTATTCCTAAAAAAACTTGAAATTAAATTACTTTCTGAGA
>JAILCB010000129.1 GCA_024680595.1 Lachnospiraceae bacterium
GGCAGGTCTTGTTGTCAATGCTGGGCATGTAAATCTCGCAGAAGCCGTTTTCAAATACGGCGGTCAGCAGTAAATTCATGTTTCCCTCCTTACTCTTTATTACAGCCTTGGGCAGGTAAAGCCTCTCTAAGCCCATAGAATTCAATAAGCCTTCCTGTCCGAATTCCTTATTTCACGGGTTTTGTCCCGCATTCCGCTCCAATTTGCTACATTCCCATCCCTTCCGGCCACTATTAATCCGGCCTTTGGAATGTCCGGCCTCCCTGCCTTTCTATCATTTGTCCGGAACCGCTATATTCCCTGTCCCGGCCTTTCTCACTCCCTCCTCTGAAGGCTGTCAAATATACGGTTCCCCAGCTCCTTCAGATCCTCTAAATCATCCCCGTCCGACACGTCCTCATCTGCAACAATCATGAAATAGACGGAGCCCCAATAGGTAATTCTAGCCTCTATATAAGCCGCAATACCCGCACCTGTCTCGGCATCATTCCCGGTCAGGGTGCAATAGGCCTTGGCCGCCCCATCCTCTCCAAGCATGATCTCACTCATAATATCCGCACTGCCGTCGAGATAATTTTGGGCGTATGTCGTACGCTGCTGATCTACGAGAGTCGTCAATAGATTATGGACAGACTCCGCCGAATGCAGGTTTTCCGGACTGTAGCCGGTATTGAAGCAGAAGAAATTCAACCCCCAGACCTTGTCTGAGCCGTCAGGCGGATCAATGGTCAGCGAACTCACGTCATCCTTGGTAAGGGAATTGGTAATACATTTGCGCGGGACCTGAAGGAATGCGCTGTCGGAACTAAACTCCACATTTTTCTCTAACTTCAAATCCGCGAAGGCTCCTTTACTCTCCGGTGCCGCCTCCTCTTCTGTCTTTGTCTCCTCTGAAACTGCGCCTTCCTCGCTGCTCTTGGCCTGCTCGCTCCCCTTCTCCTCGCTTTTGCCTCCCGACAGGGGACCCAGCACCAGGAAAATTATGACCGCTACGAGAACCACTCCAATGATGGCAGGCACTATGAATTTATTCGTTTGCTTCTGGGACTGCCGGGCCTGCAGGGCCTCCGCTTCCCTTCTCCTCTGCTCTGCCTCAAACCTGGCGGCTTCCTCTCTCTCCGCCCTTTCTCTCTCCTCTGCCTCCAGCCGCAGTCTGCGCTCCTCCGCCTCCCTCTCAAGGCGCTCCACTTCCTGCAGCCTTTCCGCCTCTTTCTGGGCGGCCATTTCCTCCTCCAGCTTCTGCCTTCTCCCCTTTACAAAGAGGGCAGAAGTCTCTTCTCCTCTTCTCATCAGGGACTGGGTCCCCTCTTCCTGAGAATTAGAGCCATTTTGATTCCTATCTTCTCCCATACTGACCTCCGGAATAGGTTTTCATTATCTGAATTCCCCTAGACAATCCGACTTTTCCAACCTTACTTCAATTGTGACTCCATTATAAAGGCATAGGAGGTATCCTCCACCAGGACTCCGTCCGCACCCAGATAAGATCCGTCAGGGGCGGTCCTGTTCTGGTACAGATAAGGCGGTTCTCCGTCCTCATTAAAGTAGAAGGTATAGCCGTCGATTTCCTGCCAGCCGCTCAGGGCAAGCTTATTTGAGAAATAGTAATATAAATTATCTCCGGCTTCATTGGAAATAGACCCCCAGCCGTCTTCCTTTAGCTCCCCATTACCGCTCTTGTCGTAGGCCCAGCCCCCTTCTGTAGACACCCAGCCCCCTGCCCCATAGGCTACCGCACCCATGGCGATTAAAAGGGCCAGTATCAGGAAGGGTAGTAGGATTGTTTTTCGCGTCTTTCTCCTCATTTCTTCTCCTTTCCTTATCTTTCTATCATTTAGCACCCGGGCTTCACTTCAATCCTCAGGTGATAAAGCCCAACACATGGCAAAATCAGTTTCCTCCGCCCTGTTTCACAGTATCCAGCATCTTCCGGGACAGCTCTATCAAATCAGTCACGTCATCATTCTCTTCCAGGTTCATGTCCTGGACTCCGGAAATAATGACGGAACCCCATTCCGTGAAGCGGGCCTCAGCAAAGACTTCGGCGGGCATTCCTGTCTCATTGTCGGTGCCAGTCAGGATCATGGTGGATGTATAGATGTTCAGAGTGTCATCCGAAGCGGGTCCTGTCATCTCCTCCAGGGTCGAAAAGCCTGCCGAAAAAACATTCTCCGCATAGACGGTCACAACTGAATCCAGGGTAGACTGGACTTCCGCGGGATCCTTACTAAGTTCATTCAGATCTTCTCCCATGGGATAGACTGAGAAAGACATCCCCCAGTCCTGTCCCCCATCCGGATCCCTTATTGTGATAGCGCTAATCTCGTCTTCAATTTCACTAGTACTGCAGGCATGGGGCACCATTATAGTAGAATTATTATCCGCCCCAAAGGTCATAACAGTGTCCGGCTCCAGAGAGGAAATGGGGGTTTTCTCTATCACTTCCTCCACCGGCTCTTCCGTCTCTTCCTGCCCGGCCTCAGTATCTTCCTCTGTATCTTCCTCCGCCTCCTGCCCTGCAGCGGAGGCCAGTTCCGAAGAGGCCTTATCTGCCTTGTCGCTGTCTCCCCCCTTGCCCTTACCCAGGACCAAGAAAAGAACGACGGCCAATACCACTACTGCGGCCCCTGCGATGATAAATATCATCTTGTTGGAGCCCCCTCCTGCAGGTTTCGCTGCAGGAGCCGGTGTGGAGGGAGGTGCAGGCTGCTCTACAAAGTCATCAACTGTCCGGACTGCGGAGGCTTCCAGCTCCCTGCGCCTCTGCTCTTCCTCCCGCAGCTTCTCCTCGGCCTGACGGCGTCTCTCCTCCACCTCCTGTCTGGCCCTCTCAGCTTCTCTCTGCTTCTCCGCCTCTTTCTCGGCGGCCTCCATTTCCTCCAGCTTCTTCTTTCTGCCGGTCACGAACAGAATACTGGTAGCATCGTCCTCGGGATTAGAGAGACCTGTCTCCTGCCTATTTTCTCCATCCGTCATATTCCTTCTATCCTCTTCCATAAAAACCCTCCGTAGTGTGGATTTGCATCCCTGCAAATCAAAAGAACCCGAAGCAGAAGATCCCAGATATGGATCTCCACAACGGATTCGCGTCCCTGCAACCAAAAAAACATCCTTTAATAAATTCTCTTGTCCGGCCTAATCTCCGGCACCCGCGGGCTATCCGGTCTTTCCCCGGAACCGGGGGTCCGGGAGGTTTATCCTATCAAAGCGGATAAGGATAGCTCATATTTATTATAGAACCAATTGCACGCACAAAAATACATACTTAAAGTATAAATTTGAGTGTTCCCATCATGATGACTACTTTTTCCAGAAGCTCTTTGACATGAGCCAATGGAACTATGTCCGGAATCCTAAATCCCACAAATCCTGTGATTGGGCCTTTTTTTCATACCGGACTTAGAATATCAGAGTCCGTGGGGCTTACCATAAATGACATTGAGTTTTCAAGGATAAAGATTCACGTTAAGTATCAGCTTCAGAGAAAGAGAAAGAATCAAACGGATTTACACCTTTTTAAGGTGAACTAACCTATAAATTCTCCATATGATATATTTAACTTTCATATCCAAAGGTTTACTAACGGTGGAGTTTTTTGTATTAGTTTCTAAAACTTCCCACACCAAAAAGGTGTGTTAAACCTGGAAAATTCAATATTTCAGCCAATAAAAAGGCATAAATACGTTCCGTTTTTGATATAATGGAATTGCCTAAAAACCAATAATCAAAAGGAAGGATTTATGCCATGTCCATTATATCACAGAATCAGCAGGATGAGGAGCTTTT
>JAILCB010000212.1 GCA_024680595.1 Lachnospiraceae bacterium
ATACCGGATAATTCTCTACCTATGCTATTGAGACTATTGCATAGGATTGGGGTGAAGAATGTGGCCCTGGCAGGCTTTGACGGCTATGTGGCCGAGGCCGGACAGAATTATATGAATCCTGCCATGGAATATGAGTTTGCAAAGGACTATGCAGTGCGGCTCAATGATTATACCAGCGGGATAATTGCTTCACTCAAGGCCGATATGGACATTTCCTTTGTGACAGAGTCCAGATACCGGGCATGAGTCTAAGCAGTTCCCCGCTTCAAATGCGTTAGCGTTAAGTGGGGGCCGGCTTACCTGTTTCATGAGTAAGGAGCGAAGCGGATTACGAATGACCGCTTTATTTAGTGAGAGGAATTTGAGAAATATGGGATATTATCTGGCGGCACTTTGGGATATGGATGGGACGCTATGCAATACCAAGCCCGGAGTTGCAAAGGGACTCAGGGATATGTGTGCGGAATTGGGGATGGATCAGCTCTCCTATGATGAAGTGGATCAATTCATCGGTCCTCCCGTTCAGGACACATTGAAAAGACTCTATGGTATGACGGATGAGAGAGCGGCCCAGGTGGGAGATATCTTCCGGAAATATTATAGGGGCAAGGACTATGTACTGGAGTCAGAGCCCTATGAGGGAGTCCGGGAGACTATACTTAGGCTGCGGGAAGCAGGGATCCGCAACTGTGTCGCCACCCTGAAAAAGCAGGATATGGCGGAGCGAATTTGTGACAAGTACGGCCTTAGGGACTGTTTTGACAGGATCTATGGGACGGATGCCAAGGATAATCTGAAAAAACACGATCTGATCCAGCTCTGCTGTGAGGATATGGGTATCACGGACTTCAAGAGAGCCGTTATGATCGGGGACTCTATGTACGATGCGGAGGGTGCCGCTAATGCCGGTTCCTCTTTCCTGGGCGTGACCTATGGCTTTGGCTTTCATAGTCCCGCGGATATAGAGAAATATGACAGTATTGGGGCAGCCCTCACCCCTTATGAGGTTGGGGATATCTTGCTGAAGAGGTAGAAGCGGGACCTGTGGCTTTCCAAATTCCCGGTGACGCATTTGGAAAGCCCACGCTTTGCGCAGGACAGGCTCCTCGCTTTGAAAGGGATCCGGCCGAAGTGAGGATGGGCTATTTCTGATGAAATCTGCTGTCCTGAGAATAGGGGGATCGGGTCCGGTAGGGATTCCGGATTTCCTGTGAAATTCGGAATTCTGTAATAGTTGGAAAGGATAGAGACGGAATGCGGGAATTGTACCTAAGGCTAAAAGGAAAGAGGAGTGCATATTTTGCCGCTTATACGGCTCTTTTTTGTATTGCGGCAATATTGACTCTGGGATACTTCTTCCTTTACCACAAATCCTTTATCTGGAATCATGATGGTGTGAAGCAGCACTATAATGGCCTTCTTTATTATAGTAGATATCTGAAGTCGGTGCTGGCCTCCCTGTTTGGAGGAGGGCCTATGCCCGGTAAATGGGATTTCTCCATAGGTTATGGTTCGGATGTCATCACAACCCTGCATTATTATGCAGTGGGGGATCCCCTGACGCTTTTATCTGCATTCGTGCCGGTTTCTTTGATGGAATTCTTTTATTGCTTTCTCTTTACTTTGAGAAGCTATATAGGGGGCCTGGGATTTTCTGCTTATTCTCTCCACCATGGAAACAGCCGGTTTTCCACCCTATTAGGGGCGCTTATCTATAGCTTTGCGGCCTATGGCCTGACCCTTGGCCTCATGCATTCCTGCTTCATGATTCCTGTGGCCTATTTCCCCTTCATAATCTTGGGAATTGATAAGATCTTTGAAAAGAAAAGTCCCTTCCTATTTATTTTCTTTACGGCTATTTCTGCGGCTTCCAACTTTTACTTTTTCTATATGCAGCTGATACTAATTATCTGCTATGCGGTTTTCCGCTATTTCAGAACCTATGGAAGGCTGAAAGCCAGGGATTTATTAAAGACACTTGGCGCTTTTCTCCTCTATGGACTCAATGCCTTTCTGATAGCGGCCATAATGCTGCTGCCGGTTCTATCCGTCATGTTTTCCTCGGAGAGATTTAAGGCGGAAAAGTCTGTGGAGATTCTCTATAGTATCAAGTATTATCTGAGCTTTTTTGCGGACTTTGCCACAACCGTGAGGCCCGGAGCCTGGACGCTGATGGGATTTACATCCCTATCGACATTGGCTGTAGTGATCCTATTTGTGAAGAGGGAGCCTTCAAAGAAGGGGCTTAGAATTGTATTTTTGGTTACCACGGCCTTCCTTTTAATTCCGGTCTGCGGATTCATCCTGAATGGTTTCGCCTATGTAACCAACCGCTGGACCTGGGCCTATGCTATGGTGGTGGCTTTTACCGTGGCCTCCGTCTATCCCGGTCTCTTTACTCTGACGGACGGGGAAAAGAAAAAGATAATTCTGGTCTGTATGGCGGTAGTCTGTATAGGGGCGGCGTCCTTCCTCTCTAGGAATGAGGAGAATCTGGCATCGGAGGTTTTTCTTCTTCTCCTTTGCTGCGGCCTTATTCTCACGGATTTCAGCAGGGTCAAGAGGGAGAGGGTGCAGCTTGCCGCACTGGTCTGTTTATTAATAGGATTCTCACTAAATGCCCTATTTCATTTCTCAGTGAGGGAATCGAACTGGACAAGTGAATTCCTAAATTTCCGCGAGGCAAATTCCCTTTTGCTGGAAAAGAATCCGGACAGCCTGCTGCCCCCCTCGGGGACAGGGAATAATGCATTTGCCCGGGGAGGAAATGGGGGAGAAAACGATTTCTATCGTCTGGAGGAATTGGAGACCGATACGACAATTAATAGCAGCATTCAAAGGGGAGTGAGAGGAACCCGGTTTTATTTCTCGCTCACTAGTCCTTATGTATCGGAATTTCTAAACAAAATGTATTGTAACTGGCCAAAGGATTATGATTATTCCGGAGTGGAGTCCAGGGCCGGTCTAGAGGCCCTCGCTTCTGTGAAATATGTTCTGGCAGGAGATGGTGGGGAAAAGGATATTCCCTATGGATTCGAGAAGCTTGTGGCTACAGGGGACACTCCTGCGGGTCACACGGATTTGTATGAGGCAAAGAACTTTTTGCCTCTGGGATATACCTATGAGGGCTATATACCAAAGAATGAATTTGACGGGATGAGCGTGACGGAGAGGCAGAATGCCATGCTGTCCGGGGCAGTTCTGTCGGAAAGCGATTTCCAGGCCGTGGAAGCCGTGGATGATTCCCGGGATGCCCTTATTTCCATTACGCCCAAAGGGGATATGGATATGACGGAGAACAGCTTTACGGTGCGGAGAAATGCCTCTGTAACGCTGTCTATAAATCGGGTGGCCAATGCGGAGACCTATGTCATTCTCAAGAATTTCTCTTTTCGGGGCTTTGGACCCAGAGAAGCCTATGACGAGGGGGCCTGGGCCGGACTTACGCCCTATGAACAGGCCATTGTCAGGCGGGATCAAAAGAAGGAAAGCGCTGAGTCCACAACGAGCCTCATGGTTACGGAAGGGGAGAACTCAAAGATTATCGAGTATTTCGCTCCTTGGGATGATTTCTATTGCGGCAGAAAAGACTTTTTGGTGAATTTGGGTTATCATGGAGAAGGAGAGTCTAGCGTCAGAATCTCCTTTAGAAATGCGGGAGTCTACACTTTTGACAGTCTGGAGGTCAGA
The DNA here is from genome assembly GCA_024680595.1 of Lachnospiraceae bacterium. GTDB lineage: Bacteria > Bacillota > Clostridia > Lachnospirales > Lachnospiraceae > NK4A144. The sequence continues at coordinate 3,691 of JAILCB010000212.1, forward strand.
TGCCAGCCCCTGGAGTCTGTGTCCGAAAAAATTCAGAGGCTGTCGGAGGATGTATTGACGGATCTGAATGTGGGTGCAGATAAGGTGACCGGACGGATTCAGCTAGATAAGCCCAAAATCCTTGTGCTGTCCATTCCCTATAGCAAGGGCTGGAAGGCCACTGTAGACGGCCAGACCCAGGAATTAAAGCGGGCCAACCTCATGTATATGGCTCTGGAATTAGGTCAGGGAGAGCATGAGATTTGCCTGACCTATCAGACTCCCTACCTTCAGATGGGCATGGTACTGACAATCCTGGGAATCCTCATGCTATGCGGGATTCTCCTGGTCAGGAGAATATGGGGCAGAAAAATAACGGCTGTATAATAACATAGGAAAATAACATGCGTAGAGAACACCTGTTAGTAACGGGGGCGGGTAACAGATGTCGCATCCGTAAATTTCGGGACATAATCCGATTCGATGACGGGTGTTAAATAACGATAATCGGTAGCGGGCGATTGCTAAAGAAAGGATAATTATGAAGCAGAAGGTTTCGGACTATATTGCTGATTTCCTGGTATCACATGGTGTAGATACGATTTTCACGGTGACGGGAGGCGGCGCCATGCATATGAATGACGCCCTGGGCCATCATCCCTCCCTGCATTGCATTTATAATCATCATGAACAGGCCTCCGCCATAGCAGCTGAGGGCTATACCAGACTTTCGGGCAGGCCCTGTGCGGTCTGTGTGACCAGCGGCCCCGGAGGGACCAATGCCATTACCGGCATATTTGATTGCTGGGTGGATTCCATTCCCTTATTCGTGCTTACAGGCCAGGTCAAGAGGGAGACTACCATTGCCGCATCCAGTGTACCCCTGCGTCAGCTGGGGGATCAGGAGGGCAATATCGTGGCCATGGTTAGCCCTATTACCAAATATGCCCATATGCTGGACGATACTCAGGATCTTCGCTATTGCCTGGAAAAGGCCTGGTATCTGGCCCACCACGGGAGAAAGGGTCCGGTTTTAATTGATGTTCCCCTGGACATTCAGGGAGCCCAGGTGGAGACAGAGGATTTAAGGGCTTTTGACCCTTATGTTTCCGAGGAAAACGATTTCCTTCCTGGCCATACGACCGGCATTATGCAGAATACTTCCGAGGAAGATAACCTTCAGAACCGGGATGACGCCACTCAGGATGACACTGTAGAGGACGGTGCCGCTAAGGGTGTGATTCCGACAGAGAAAAGGCTTGCTTCTGCCCTTGCATCTAGGGAGGAGCCTGTTTACGATTCTTCCTATACGGGGCGGATTGTTGAGCTTATAAAGAATTCCAGAAGGCCTGTGATCCTGGCCGGGGAGGGGATCCGTCTGGGCGGGGCCCTGGAGGACTTTCTAAAGGCGGTTGACATCCTGAAAATTCCCGTGGTCACGGCCTGGAATGCCCAGGATCTCATGTGGGAGGACCATCCCTATTATTATGGCATTCCCGGAACAGTAGGCCAGAGACCTGCCAATTTCGCGGTTCAGAATGCGGATCTTCTTCTGGTATTGGGCTGTCGGATGAATATTCGGATTATCAGCTATAACCGTTTCCAATTCGCTCAGGATGCCTACAAGATTCAGGTGGATATTGATGAGAACGAATTGAAGAAGCCTACGGTAAAGATTGACCTGCCCATCCATGCGGATGTAAAGGATGTTTGCCGTGAGCTGTCCGCCCTGAGCGAGGGTGCCGCGGGGGATCACTCTAAATGGGTTCAGTTCTGTGATGAGCTTTTCGAGGATTATCCTGTAATTTTGCCCCAGTATTTCCAGACATCAAGACCTATGAATCCCTATGCTTTCTTCGGAATTCTGTCAAGGAAGCTGACAGGAGAAGATGCCATTGTCTGTGGAAACGGGGCAGCCTGTGTACAGACCTTCCAGGCCCTTGCCCTAAAGCAGGGCGGCCGGATCTTCACGAATTCGGGAAGTGCCGCCATGGGCTTCGGTTTTCCTGCCTCCCTGGGGGCCGCGGTAGCCAGGAAGGGGGACCGGGTCATTTGTATTGACGGCGACGGCAGTTTCATGATGAATTTGCAAGAGCTACAGACTGTGGTTTATAATCATTTGAATCTGAAAATTATTATATTGAATAATAATGGATATCATTCCATACGGCAGACCCAGACCAATCTGTTCAAGGGCAGGCCTCTGGTGGGTGTATCAAAGGATAGCGGCGTCAGTTTCCCCGACTTTCAGAAGTTGGCCATGGCTTTCGGCTTACCCTATATTGGGGCAGAGTCCCTGCAGTCTCTGCCGGAGAAACTGGATGAGCTATTGGAGTCGGAGGGGCCGGTTCTTTTCGAGGCCTTTGTGGACCAGAAACAGAATTTCGAGCCAAAACTTTCCTCAAAGGTTCATCCGGACGGCAGGATCACGTCCCCTCCCCTGGATGATATGTTTCCCTTCCTGCCGGAGGAGGAATACAAGAGTATTCGGGAAAAGGCAGGGCAGATTTGATAATATGCCTGTATTAGGTTAAAATACCAGCGAATCGCCAATGCCGGTTCTGCCACTTTGGCAAGCTTATCCATAGCGGATTTTTGTGATAGAGGTTTTCATGGAGAAAAAGAAGATTAGCATTCTAATCCCCTGTTATAATGAGGTGGAGAACGTAGGGCCCATGAGTGAGGCCGTGGTCGGCATCATGACCCGTGATCTGCCGGAATATGATTATGAGCTGGTCTTTATTGACAACTGTTCAGAGGACGGCACCAGGGACAAGCTGGAGGAAATATGCGCCGGCAATCCCAAGGTCAAGGCCATCCTAAACGTGACCAATTTCGGCCAATTTAATTCTCCCTTCTATGGCATGTGCCAGACCACGGGGGACTGCACTATTTCCATGTGCTGTGATTTTCAGGATCCCCCGGATCTTATTCCCCAATTTGTCCGGGAGTGGGAGAAGGGCTACAAGATCGTCAGTGCCATCAAGTCCAAGAGTAAAGAGAACCGCTTTATCTATTTCCTCCGGACCTGTTATTACAAGATGATCCGGAATATGTCCACCGTGAAAATGATTGAGAATTTCACGGGGACCGGTCTTTATGACAAGGACTTCATCAATCTGCTGCGGCAGTTAGACGATCCTATTCCCTTCCTTAGGGGTATCGTGGCGGAATACAACTTTAAGCGCAAGGAGATCCATTACGAGCAGGCCAAGAGGCGGGCAGGAAAGACCAGTAATAATTTCTACTCCCTCTATGACGCGGCGATGCTCTCCATTACCTCCTATACCAAGGTGGGATTGCGTCTGGCCACATTTTTTGGTTTCTTCGCATCGGTTGCCAGCATGATTGTGGCCCTATATTATCTCATAATGAAGCTGACTCATTGGTATAGCTTTACGGCGGGCTATGCCCCCATGGTAATCGGTGTCTTTTTGATTGGTTCCATCCAGCTCTTCTTTATTGGGCTCATGGGGGAATATATTCTAAATATTAATACAAGGGTAATGCACCGTCCCCTGGTGGTGGAGGAGAGGAGGATTAACTTTGATAAGCCCCCCTCTCCCTTGAAGAAAGGGGCCGGAGCCAAAGAAGATTTTTCGCTAGACTCGCCCGGTGGAGAGGACGGTTCGGAGCCGAAACCCAGTGAGATCTCTTCGGGCAAAGAGGATTGAGCTAGGGACAGCCCCAGGCTTTCCCGGGGAGGGTCCTGCTATTGATGGTTCTGAGGTCTATGTGGAAGGGGCTTATCCCGGGAACAAACCGGCCTTCGGCAGGCTTATCCCGGACAGATGGAGAATTGAAACATAGCTTTAGTGTCCCCTAAAAGGAGGAACTGCATGACTCTGGATGTGCTATATCAGTTTAATGAGAAATATGTGCCCTATGCCGGGGCCAGTATCACCTCCCTGCTAGAAAATAATAAGCATTTTCAAAATATCCGGATTTTCATCCTGGGAGAGAAACTGCAGTCTCAGTCCAAAGCCCGTTTCCGGGAGCTGGCGGCCAAGTACTCGAGGCAGCTCACCTTCGTGGAGACAGATTCTCTGGTAGCGCTGATGAAAAAGATGAATATGCCCACCTACCGCGGTTCCTATGCCGCTAATATGCGGCTTTTCCTCTCATTTCTCCTGCCGGAGGATGTGGAACGGGTGCTTTACCTGGATGCGGATACGGCCGTGGTGGGCCGCTTGGATGAACTGGCTGAACTAAATATGGAGGGGCATCCTCTGGCCATGTGTCTGGACTCCCTGGTCCGAATCCACAAAAAGAGACTGGGATTTAACCGAGAGGATTATTATTATAATTCAGGCGTCATTCTCTTTTCCATGAGGGAGTGGAGGAAAAACCGGTGCTCTGAGAGGATAGGTAATCATGTGAAGAATGTCCGGGCCTGGTACCCCTCTCCGGATCAGGATCTTTTGAATGTGGTATTAAAGGGGGAAATCATGAAGCTGCCTCCCCGCTTTAATATTCAGCCGGTCTATCTGGCCTTTTCCCTTCGATCTTATTACCGGACCTTTGGCAGAAAGGGCTTCTATGCCCCTTATGAAGTCAGGGAGGCCTTGAGCCAGCCTGTCATATATCATTTTTTCCGCTTTGTAGGGGAATTTCCCTGGCACCGCAATAATGTCCATCCCGATAATGATGTTTTTGATAAATATCTGGCTCTTTCGCCCTGGAAGGACTATATTAAGCAGCCGGCGGAGAACGGCTTTATATTAAAGTTTGAGAAATTTCTCTACAAACGGATACCCAGGGTGCTCTTTATTAAGCTATTCCGCAGCGCCTATGAGCGTTTCATCCGTAAAGCCAACAGTGACTCTTTGAAGAACAAGATAAACAGGACCATGTAATGAAGAAATCCTATATCCTTCAAATTCTCCTAGTAGGAATTATCCTTGTGTCCGCATTTCTGAATCTCCAAATGGATGATGAGATTTATTATAATCTCTATGACTTCGAGTCCATTCCGGAGGAAATTGACGGATATAACGGGGTTATAACAATTAAAGAAGAGTACGGACTGGAAGAGGGGGCGGTGATTGCGGAGATTCCGCCTCTTCATCTGCCTAAGGGGGAATGTGCCCTGGAGGTAAGCCATGAAGGGGATTCTGATATTAGCGTTCAGGTCCTAAATGGCAGTGAGCTTCTCTATACCCTGACCCTTCCCGGAGCTGAAAGCAATTCTATTCTTCCTTTTACATTAAAGGAGGAGTGCTATCATTTAAATATTTTCTTTCGGTACGCGGGTCATGGGACTGCGGTCATAAAGCACGCCTATCTTAGGGGAAATCGTTTTTTCTATGCCGACAGTATACTGTATGCGGGACTACTCATAGCCATCATTCTGATCCTGGGTCACTACCTCAGGAAAAAGCGTTATTGGGAACTGCCCAGGAGGACCCGGCTTCTCATATTTCTCACGATTCTTTTTGCCATTTGGCTAAACTACCCTCATTACAATAGCTTTATGCAGCAGGGTCAGGATATGCGTTTTCATTTGTCCCGGATTGAAGGAATTAAGAATGAGCTTTTGAGGGGACAGATTCCGGTTCAGCTTTACTCTGACGGACTGGGGGGCAGGGGTATGATTGGCAGCCTTTATCCCTCGCTTTTCCTATATTTCTCCGCCTTCCTGCGTCTTCTGGGGGCCTCGGTAGTGGCTGCCTTTAATGTCACGGAAATCCTCTTTAATCTGATGACCATGTTCTTTGCCTGGTACTGCGGTTACCGGCTTACCAAGTCTAGGACAGGGGCCTTTTTCTCCATGGTCATTTATTGCACCATGTCCTATCGGATTACGGCGGTTTATTTTCATCAGGCGGTGGGGGAGGCTTTTGCGGTTGCCTTCATTCCTCTAATCATTGCTGGGCTCTATGATGTTCTGGAGGGAGAGAAGGAGCGGTGGCCGGTGCTGGCCCTGGGTATCAGCGGAATTCTAGAATCCCATACCCTGAGCACCATCATGTGGGCCCTTGTCTGCCTGATATTTGGAATCGTATATTTACGCAGGCTTTTCAGGGAGAAGAGGGTCATTGCTGTCATCAAGGCTGCCGGTCTGACACTTGTGCTGAATCTGGGTATGCTGATACCCTTTCTCAAGTATTACCGGTCGGACATTAATATTTCGGGCACCATGGGGATCGGGAACTTTTCCAGCGCGGCCATATTCCCGACCCAGCTCTTCATGATCCTGTCCGGTTCTCCGGGCTTTCCTACTAATAGCATCAGTAAGGGGATTGCCAAGGAGCAGACCCTGTCTCTGGGAATTGCGGTTTTGGTCTGTGCGGCCTTTATGCTCTGGTACCTTTTCGTGCTCTTTGGCAAAGGGAAGGACCGGAAGGTATTGGAAACAGAAGAGAAAGAGGGCTATGGGGATTCTTTGGAACATGAACCGGTAACTGAGCTAGAAGCCTCGGCCCACGCTTTAGATGGCGTAGAGGGGGATGTGACGGTTCACGGGGATAGGAGATTCCTGCTCTGTCTCTTTGCCGTTGGCCTGTGGTTCCTATTTATGTCAACCACTTGGTTTCCCTGGGAGACTTTGCAGAAATTTGATACAATTAATTCCATTGTCCGAATGTTCCAGTTTCCCATACGCTTTGGGGAGGTGGCCTCTCCCTGCATCCTTTTTGCAGGCTATGCCGCCCTTTTCCGCCTGTCCCTGAAAAAGGACATCAGAAATAAGATATTGATAGGTGTTGGGATTGCCTCCCTATTGGGCGCCAATCTTCTCATTGATACGGTTTTCGAGGAGAGAGAAATGCATGTGACCCAGTATAGGGCGGATATTCAGGATCAACTGCTGCCGGACTATGTTCCCAAGGGCTATGACAAGGATAATTTTCCCTCCGAGCCTGTAAGTGAAGGGGCCGAAATATTAAATTATGAGCGGAAGGGGACAAGCTCCTCTTTCCAATATTCTGCGGATAGTGATACCTTTGTAGATCTGCCGGTTATATTCTTTGAGGGCTATGAGGCCAGGGATGACAATGGGACTCTCTTAACTATGAGTAAAGGCGAATACGGAGCCCTTCGGGTGATGTTACCGAAGGCTTCCGGGGGACATGTGCAGGTTAAATATGTGCAGCCCGGCTACTTCTACCTGGCCTACCTTATCTCCATAATTACAGCAATAGCTTTCCTCATTTACCGAATTCTAGTATGGAGGAAAGCATTGAAAGCTAGGAAAGCTTAGAAATATTAGGCTAAGTGTATTTGGCTCTAAGTCATCAGAAAGAATTCTTTGCCCTGGAGGTTGACATAATGAAGGTTTCTGTTATCGTTCCGGTCTTTAATGTGAATGAGAAATATCTGGCCAAATGCCTTTGGTCCCTAACCCATCAGAAAGGCCTTTTTTCTACGGAGGTCATTGTGGTAGATGACGGGTCCACAAATGGCTGCGACAGGATTATCCGGAAATTTGCATCATCCTTTCCCTCTATCAAATCTATCCGGCAGGAGAATCAGGGCACATCCGTAGCCCGTAATGCGGGATTGGATGCGGCTAGAGGGGACTATGTCATGTTTGTGGACGGAGACGATTATATTGCCCCTGACTGTCTGGAGAGAGTCATAGAAAGAATGGACGAGAATCCGGTGGATATCCTTTTCTTTGGCTATGCTACCGCCTATCAGAACCGGAAGGTGAGGCGGGTGCTGGAGGACTATGACCCCTCGATTTGGGAGAGGGAGACTCTGGAACGCAGTGTTCTGGAAGGGAATCCCGCCTTTGGCCCTGTAGAGGTAGGGTCGCCCTGGGGGAAGCTTATTAGAAGGGGGGCCATAGAATCCCCCCTCCATCTGAAAAGAACGGACGCCTCCGGGACAAATATGAGCTTATCCGCCCGCTATCAGCCCGGGCTCAAGAAGGGTCAGGACACGGTCTTCATTCTGAATCTTCTGGAGCGGTGCAGCTCATTTGCATATTTTCCTTACTTAGGATATTATTACCGTGTTTCGGCGGGATCTGTCAGTAAGAGGTATCAGCCTGACATTGTCCCCACCATGGAAAGGATGCTATCGGCCTACCGTACCTTTGCAGACAGCTTTCAAAAGGATGAGCGCTATAGTAAAGCGGTTGAAAGGAAATATTGCAAGGTGGTTCTGGGAGAATATCTGGAGCTGCGTTTCCTTCATCCGGACAATAGGGAGCCAATGGAGAAGAGAATCGGGGATTTTCGCAGGCTTATTCATTCGGATCCCTATGAGAAAGCAATCCGTGACTGTGACCCGACAAAGGCCGGTGCCTATTGGCGGCTGCAGTTCTCCTTACTGAAGGGGAATAGGATTCGGGCTCTCTTTTACCTAAAGATGCTGGAAATGAAGGCCAGGGACCTGGCCGCCCGGAAATATGGCTGATTCTGGCCGCTATAGCTATTGAACTTCACCACCGACAGGTTCCAGCTGATGTCCGGAGTTTAGTCGGAGAATATGGGTGACCCGGACCGCATTAGCTAATGAACTTCACCGCCGACGGGTTCCGGCTGATGTCCGGGGGTTAGTCGGAGAATATGGGTGACCCGAGCCGCTTTAGCTATTGAACTTCACCACCGACAGGTTCCGGCGGATGTCAGGAGTTTAGTCGGAGAATATGGGTGCTCCGGGCCGCTTTAG
>JAILCB010000280.1 GCA_024680595.1 Lachnospiraceae bacterium
TTAAAATTGCCCATAGGTATTTTAGAGGCTTATAAGTGCCTCCCGGTACCACAGCTCCAGCACCTAACAGAAAAGGGCCCGGAGTCCATGAGTATACCCCATGAACTCCGGGCCCTTCGGGCCTTCGATGATGGGCTGTCGCCAAGGCCTTGCCCTCGTGCAAGCACGCCGACGAGGCTTTGGCTCCTAGCCTACAATCGAGAGGGGTGGGAAGACCCCCTGATCGATTCGGGCTACGCCGCTATCATCTCGCAAGCAAGCTTGCTCGATGATGAGCGGTCGCCGTAAGCCGTGGTCTGCAAGCAAGCTTGCACCACGGCTTTCGGCTCATCGCCTACAATCGAGTAGGGGTGGGAAACCCCCTACTCGATTCCGGCTACGCCCACATCTCAGGCCCTTCGGGCCTTCGATGATGGGCTGTCGCCAAGGCCTCATCGGGACGCAAGCGTCCCATGAGGCTTTGGCTCGTAGCCTGCACAAAAAAATATTCCACTACCGGAATTTCTGCCTGGTCAGCTACTAAAACACTTCAAATAATTCATAGAATTCAGTATAATGACATCTGTATTTTCTATATATAATCGGAAACGACTTTATTCAAACGAAAAGTACCAAATATAGAGCGTTGAATTATATTTCAAAGAAATAACGGATATATAGGTGTTCATGATGAAGAGGATTTTGAAGCAGCTTTTGGAGTGGTGCGGTGCCCTTCTCCTAGCTGCCCTTTGTATGAATTTCATATCCTTTGCTTTCTATCATCCCTGTCAGGATTTACCCCGGTCACAGGGAGCCACCACCGGCTATCTAGTGCCCGGGGATAAGGGGATTTACGGGCTGGAGGGTTACGGGGTGAAGACCGTAGACAAATATGGCTATGTAAACCCTGACCTGCCTAAGGCGAAGGACTACGTTCTGGTGGCAGGCGCCTCCCACACCGAAGGCTTTTTCCTGCCGGAAGGGCTCCGCTTCAGCGATTTATTAAATACTATGCTGGGCGGAGAGGATGAACTGAAGGTTTATAATATAGGAAAGAGCGGAAATTACTTCTCCGTGGTCTTGCAGCATTTGGACGGGATTCTGGGGGAGTTTCCGGATGCCGGGGCCCTGGTCATCGAGACGGACAGCCTGGCCTATGATACTAAGGCTCTGCGGGATTCCACGATTCAGGTTGGTTATAACCCTGATGAGACGGTGGATGGGATTCTTAATAATCTATCCACAAAGCAGAAGCTGGTCATGAAGGTCAAGGACTACTGTCCTCTTCTCCGGGTATTGCATAAGCAGTTTCTCACCTATCAGATGGGCGGGGTGGAAGAGAATGCCGTGGTGGATGATGAAAGAGCAGATGCTTCCGATGAAGGAAAGCATCCTACAGATAACAAAATTACCAGAGATACGATGGGGGTTGATACTTTTGAAGATACGACGGTAAACGCAACCTCTGAGGATTCTTCGATAAATGGCAGAGATACTGCAGATTCGGTGAAGGATGGAACTCCTAAGGATTCGGCGGGGGACGCAACCTCTAAGGATTCGGTAGTGAACGGAACTTCTGAGGATTCAGCGGGGGATACAACTTCTGAGGATTCGGCGGGGGACGCAACCTCTGAGGATTCGGCGGGGGACGCAACCTCTGAGGATTCGGCGGGGGACGAGATTTTTGCGGACTTGAATACCAGCGAAACAAGCGGAGCTGCTGAAGATTCGGATGGGGGTAGGAATGAAGCGAATAGCGAATTCGATGCGGATTACCGGGCCGCACTTTCCGACCTAATGAAGTTCATACGGCAAAAAACGGATAAACAGGTTATTATCGTCTTTCACCCAGCGGTGGCCATCGAGAAGAACGGAAATATGAAGCTTCTATCCAACGGGGCAGAGCCCTATTTCGCCAAAGCCTGCAAGGAGCATGACATTGATTTCATTGACATGTCGGACCGTTTCATTCAGGAATATATAGATAATTACGAAATGCCCTATGGTTTCTGGAACACCACCATGGGAGTCGGACACACCAACAGCGCCGCCCATCGAATGATGGCGGAGGAGATTTACAAGGTTTTAAGGAAATAAATATGTCCTTTCTATCCATACCTTTTTTCATATTTATTACAATAGTAATATTGCTTTTACAGCTTATCCGAAATATAAACGGAAAACGCTACCTGCTTTTACTGGCAAGCTACGTTTTCTATGGTTTTTTTGATCTTAGGTTTCCGGTTCTGCTTTTCCTGCTTTCTGTTTTTACCTGGGCTATAGGATGCCGTATCGGCAGTCTAAAGGATTTAGGAAGGGATGCCGCCGCAAAGCGGGTTGCGGGTATTGGCATTGCCTGCCAAATTGCGGTGCTTGCTTTCTTTAAATACTTTAACTCCTTTCAGGAATTCTTTTTCCGAAAAACAGCTGGCGATGGCGGATTTCTGAGAATTGCAATTCCGGTGGGACTCTCCTTCTACCTTTTGCAGGCCGTGAGCTATCTCATTGATCTGAGCCGGGGTAGGCTGGAGAAAAGCTCTCCCCTCTCCAAGGTCATGCTCTATGTGGGATTTTTTCCCCAACTAGTGTCAGGTCCCATTGTTAAAGCCCATGATTTCCTGCCACAGTTGGAGCATCCGGAACCCCTGACAAGAGCCCGGCTTTCCTATGGACTTCAGCTCTTCCTTTTGGGTGCCCTGAATAAATTAGTATTTGCGGACCGGCTAGCCGTGGCTGTGGATAGTGTCTACAGCGCCCCCGCTGCCTACAGTGGAATGAGCCTATTCATCGCATCCCTGGGCTATACGCTGCAGATTTATTTTGACTTCGCCAGCTATTCTGACATGGCCATAGGAGTCGGCTATATTCTGGGCTTCGACCTGGGACAAAACTTCAATCTCCCCTATCTGGCCCGCAATCCCTCGGACTTCTGGCGGCGCTGGCATATTAGCCTGTCCTCCTATCTCAGGGACTACGTCTATATTTCCCTGGGCGGCAACCGCAAGGGAAAGATAAGGACCTATATTAATCTCTTTCTGACTATGGTGGTCAGTGGTCTCTGGCATGGCTCCACCCTGAATTTCCTCTTCTGGGGTATGTTCCACGGACTGGCCCTCATTGTACACAGAATCTACAGCAGGGAATTGATTGGAAGGGGCAAAGCAAAAGCTTTATCTACAGGAGCTGAAAATGGCGGTCTTAGGGTGAACGCTGCAGACGGCAGTTTAGCCACAGGATCTGAAAATGGCGAACTCAGCGTGAAAGCTGCAGACGGCAGTTTAGCTACAGGAGCTGAAAATGGCGCTTTTAGCGTGAAAGCTACAAATGACAGTCTGGCCTCAGGGGCTGAAAATGGCGGTCTTAGCGTGAAAGCTTCAAATGACGGTCTGGCTAAGGCTACCGCAAATGATTCCTTCTCCTTAGGGTCTGTCTTGGCCGCTTTCCTGTCCATTACCTTGAACTTTCTCCTGGTCAGCTTTCTCTGGATCCCTTTCCGGGCGGAGACCCTTTCCGACACCCTGCTAATTCTGAAAGGAATCTTCACCATGCAGCCGGGGATTGTATATTACTATGTATATACACTCATATTCCTAGGCATACTCCTTGCCGTTCAGATCTATGCAGCAATTCGGAGTAATAGCAAAAGCCCCTGGAAACCATTTGAGCTCCGGGGCTTTTGGGGGAAATTCTTTATTTGTATGGAAATTCTCGCCATTTTCATGTTCGCGAACTTCGGAAACAGTGCCTTTATTTACTCCCAGTTCTGAACGCTGTATATCCTACATTCAGGAGGTAATTCCTTTGAAATAGCACCCTGTTCCTAATTAGGGCAGGGTGCTTTCTCATTATTTTTCAAAGACTGAAACAACATCTTTCTGGGCCAGTTTTCCGATATCAGCATTTTCTATTATAGCAGCTTCAGGGTACTCGCCTTTTTAATATTCTAAAACTACTAGTCTTCCTTTTTCTCTGCTATCCAAGAAGACAATATATTGATTTCATTCCCTGCGCGAGAAGGTCTTTAACCACCTCCCCGCCTAGGATAAGGCCCGCTAGACCCTCTCTCCGTCTAAATCCCTATTTCTCCTGCGCGAGAAGATCCTTCACCACTTCCCCGCCTAGGATAAGGCCCGCTACAGATGGAACCCAGGCTACGGATCCGGGAGTGCTGCGGCGCGAAGATGATTTTGCCTGAACTAGTACTTGCCCCACAGATTTCTGGGCTAAAGCCATTTCCTGCTCCTTGTCTTTCTGACGGGAATGCTCTTCCTGCTCCTTGGTTCTCTGGCATAATGGCTCTTTCTGAGCCCTGGCTTTCTGGCATAATTGCTCTTCCTGAGCCTTGGCTTTCTGGTATAATTGCTCTTTCTGAGCCAGCTCTCCCTGACCTGAGACTTCTTCCTGACTTAGGACCCCTTCCTGGCTTAAGACTTCTTCCCGACCCAGGACTTCCTTCTGCAGCAAATCTTCTCTCTTCTTATCTGACTTTTCCTTACCTTGGGGCTCACTGTGGTAAGAAGACCTCTCCTTAAGATCTTCCTTCCTTTCCACTTGCATCTCTCCCTTTACAGGACTGATAGGAGGCTCTGTAGAGAACACTACTTTCAGGCTCTCAATTCCCCTCTTTTTCAGTTCTTTTCGCATGACCCGGGCCAAAGGGCAAATGGATGTCTCATAAATATCCGCTACCCGAAAGAGGGTGGGATCCAGCTTGTTTCCGGCCCCCATACTGCTGATGACAGGGGTCCCGGCCCGCTGACACCTCTCAATGATTTCCAGTTTTGCGGTCACCGTATCCACCGCATCAATTACATAATCATAGGAAGAAAAATCAAATTCATCCGCATTCTCCGGGAGGAAGAAACAAGGTCTGGCAATCACATTTAAGCTAGGATTGATGTCCAACAGGCGTTCCGAAAGAACCGCGACCTTGTCCCGTCCCAGGGTACTATGGAGGGCTATGATCTGGCGATTTAGATTGCTTACAGCAATTGTATCATGATCCACTAATTCGATGGTCCCCACCCCGCTTCTGGCCAGGGCTTCAGCTGCAAAGCCTCCTACACCTCCGCAACCGAAGAGAATTACTCGTTTCTGCTTCAATATATCAAGATTCTCCTCACCCAGCAAAAGTGCTGTTCTGGAAAACTCTTCCTCCATACACCCTTCCTCATTTCAATTATTTCTATAATGTGCAGGGTTTCGGGACGGGGATTTTTGTTTAAGATAGCTAGTTTTCTCCGATTTAGGCACGGTCCCTGCTGTTTCACTATGACCACTTGATATCCTGTCTTATGGATTAGTCCATCAAATCTCGTCCTGCATACTGTCTTCCAGAGCATCCACTAGGGTATCCACCACCTTGGTCACCTGGTCCTGGACCTCTTTGGGCGCATAGGGGAAGGTATAGGATACGTCCGATTTCAGCAGGAGAGGCAGATCGTTTAGGGAATCCCCGATACCGTAAACCTTGCAATCCCCGTAGTACTTTCGCACGGCCTCCACTCCAGCCCCTTTGGAGCAGCCCTTAGGCGCAATATCCACCTCGACCACATTCTGGAAGGCATTCAAGGCCTGGCCAAACTTGTCATTCAGCTCCTTAGTGAGGGCTGCCGCCTCTTCCAGAGTCTCGCAGTGAATTCCCACTCCATGGACCATTCCCTTCGGCGCATCATCCATGCCTGTAATCACATTATAAGCGCCGGGATAGTCCATCTTTTCAAAAACATTAATTACACCGTCAATATCGATGGAAATCCGATTTCCTCTGGGCCTCACCAGCTTGATAATCTCAGAAATAACATCCCGATCAATTTGTAGCCGCCGGATTTCCTTCATATCCTTATCCACAATATTCGAGCCCGTACTGGTAATCATAAAGTCAGGTACGAAATGGCCTGTAATAAAGGGGGTCAAGCCGCCGACCTGTCTCCCCGTACAAAGACCGAAAATATGACCCGCCGCCTGATACTCCAGAATCTTCTTCACATTCTCAGGAGGCAGCTTCACCTCTGCCTTATAGAAATATAGGGTTCCATCAAAGTCGCTGGCAAATACTTTCTTCATAAAAACCTCCTATCACCAATCTTTTTTGAATTTCGTTACCTTAAAGGTATTCACGCTTTATTTGGGGCTTGTCACTTCATGCCTGACGAGCTTCCCCCATCAAAGGCATTCCCCATTTAATTTTATCTATCTTGACATATTTTCCAATGACTTGCAAACACTTCTTCACGATAAATGACCTCTCTATTCGGGGACTTGTTTTCATGTAATCCTCCATTTAACATGTTTCCTGCTTAGGTCCATCATGGAACATGCCTTGAAATCCAACTTTCATTATCGAAGCGACGATGGAAAAGAGACCTGGCTTCCAGACCCTTTGATTTCCTCATCTTTACCTAATGTCTTTGGTCCTTTTGGTAGCCTAAGCCGATGATACGGGAATCCTGCCCTGTATCTCGCAGGAGCTTAGGGTAATGAGTCCCGTTGTCTCATCATAAGTGACCTTCTGGGGACCCTACCAAAATGTCTTAGCTCATTAATAAAAATTCTCTAATATTATTGAGGATCCCCGCAGAATCTGTTAGAGTACAAAGTATCAAGCATTAATCGTGATTTTCTGTAATTCTGTGACTTTCCAAATGCGATAAAGTGACGCATTCGGAAATTCCGCGCTTTATGCGGGATAGCTGCCTTTTCCGGCCAGGGTACGGATGGCAAATTCATGAAGGCAATTCCCTCATAATGTGTGGATAGCTGCCTTTTCCAGCCAGGTTACGGATGGCAAACTCATGAAGGCAATAGGGTTGCAATTCCCTCATAATGCGTGGGATAGCTACCTTTTCCGGACAGAATACGAATAGCAAATTTGCCATCCCAATTTATTATTGATAGGAGGAAGATATGAGAGAATGGACACGTGAGGAACGTTACCGGGTACTGAAGGGACCGGAGGACATCCGAGAACTGTATGATAGGATTCAGACCTCCGACTACCGCCAATATTATCATGTACAGCCCATTACCGGCCTGTCCAGTGACCCCAACGGCTTTGCTTACTATGAAGGAAACTGGCATCTCTTCTACCAGTGGTGCCCCTGGGGGGCGGTTCACGGCCTGAAATACTGGTATCATGCGGTTTCCCCGGATCTTATGAGCTGGAAAAATAAGGGCGTGGGCATTTGGCCCGACACTTTCTATGACAATAAGGGCTGTCACTCCGGATCCGCTATCTCAGACGGGCGTGACCTCTACTTCTTCTATACCGGCAACCACAGGGACGAGAACTGGGTCCGGACTCCATACACCTGCGCGGCCATCATGGATGGCGAGGGCAAGCTCAATAAGCTGGAAAAGCCGCTTTTCGGACCCAGGGAGGACTTCGCCGAGCACCAAAGAGATCCTAAGATTATTTATGTCCCGGAGAAGGGCAAGTATTTCATATTTATCGGGGCCCAGACCCTAGACGGAAAGGGAACCGCACAGATTTACGCTTCCAGTTCCCTGCTTTCGGGCTGGGAATACCTGGGAAGGCTAAATGTACCGGGCTACGAGGACTTCGGCGGAATGTGGGAGTGCCCCTGTATCGTTAATATTAGCGGAAAAGACGTACTTATTTTCTCGCCCCAGTATACCACCCTGCCCGGACGGGGCAGCAGTACTAATCATAATGTATATTTCATCGGAAAGATGGACTATGACACACTGACCTTCACTCCAGAGGGCGACTATCACTATCTAGACTATGGTTTTGATTTCTACGCGGCCCAGTGCTGCGCCAATGTGGAGGATCCTGACAAGGCTATTCTGGTGGCCTGGATCGGACTCCCCGACAACCACTATCCCACAGAGGAGGAGGACTGGGAAGGCAGCATGTGCCTGCCAAGGGAGCTTATAATCAAGGACGGCAAGATGATTCAGCAGCCCTGTGAGACCGTTTCTAATTTCCTGGAG
The DNA here is from genome assembly GCA_024680595.1 of Lachnospiraceae bacterium. Lineage (GTDB taxonomy): Bacteria > Bacillota > Clostridia > Lachnospirales > Lachnospiraceae > NK4A144. The sequence continues at coordinate 7,936 of JAILCB010000280.1, forward strand.
GATGGATGGGTTGA
>JAILCB010000281.1 GCA_024680595.1 Lachnospiraceae bacterium
GCGCCAAGATACTTAGTTCCTGTGAGATTATCCCTTACGAGCCTGTAAACCAGCATCTGATTTGGGAAAAGAGGCTTGAATCCAGCCATTGAATCAACTGATGACGAATACTGCCTTAAGATGAAATTTGCCCTGTTGTACAGAACGGCTGATGATCTGCAGATATCCCTGCAATAGTCATAGAGTATGTGTTTTTGGTTTATCCTGTATTGCCTTGTTCTGTACACGGTTGTAAATTCCTTAGCAGTATTCTATAGTTAGTATTATAGTTAGTATTATAGCACACATTTCAGAAAAGCACAAACACATGTTCTCTTTGGATATGGAGTAAATTTATGCAGAAATCGATGCTGGAATCAGATATCCTGAACGAGTACAGAAGAGGCTCACATTCCGTATACAAACTCACTTACCATGTGATTTTCGTAACTAAATATAGAAAGAAAGTGATCACAGATGAGATTGGTGATTTCATGAAGAATTACGCCGCTTACCTCTGCGGGCGCATGAACAGTGAACTCATTTCAGCAGAGACAGATGTCGATCACATGCATCTGCTGATTTCCATGCCACCTGATGTTGCACCTGTAAAACTCATCAACTCGTTAAAATCACAGCTGTCCAAAGAAGTGAGAAATACATATTGGACACACGTTGAGAAATACCTATGGGGAGATTCACCCTTCTGGAGTGCAAGTTACTTCTGTGCCACTACTGGAAGTGTTTCTCTTGATACTGTCAATAAATACATTGAAGATCAACGAACAGAGGAACACAAACGTAAATACATTAAGACAGGGAAATACAAAAAGAAAAGCTAGTGCGATTCATCCCACAACCGATTTCATCGGAAGGGGTTTTCTCGCACGATATTTATAATTGTCGACAGGCTTCTTACAATTTTCGGAATAGACCACTTGGAATATGAACTCATCAATGCTGATATTGAAATAGAAGGGACGGTGTATAGCACTTATCTCTGTGCTTCTGAAGATTTCAAAGAGCGCGGCGAAAGCAAAATTGCCCTTGATGACTACTATCGCGCAAATGCCGAAAAAGGTGAGTCTCACTATGACTTTTGCAAAAAACAGGGCTGGCAGGAATACATAGATACTATGATTGTTCTGGATTACCTTATCCTGAACAGAGACAGACACGGCGCCAATATAGAAGTTCTCAGAATCCGAAAGCTGGAGGATTCTGCGGAAATCGTCATTTCAAGAGGCGGAGGCGACGAGATCATTGTCTAATGTGGTCAAATGGAATTATGTCAATTTTAATGAGCCCAAGAAGCTGGTCATTGACAGTAACCGTCAGATAGCGGATCGGATAGAGGCCCTGGCGGAGGAAATGGCATCGGATAATGTCAGTGCAGATGATTTTTCGGAAGGCCTGGCTGCGGAAAAGGTAGAGCTTTTGATGGGTGAAGACGGGGAATATACCGAGGAGAGCAGTCCCCTTTTTGTCCAAAAGGAGCCGGAGCCTGCACCCCCTGATATTGATGTACAGGAGCAAATCGATGCCATGCTTTCGGAGGCCCGGGCAGAGGCGGAGGGCATTATTGCCGGAGCTAAGGCAGAGGCTGAAAATATCCGGGCCATTGCGGAGGAGGATGGCAGGACCAAAGGCTATGAGGAGGGGTATCAGTCCGGAATGGCTGAAACCCAGGCGCTGAAGGAGGAATACGAGAATCTGCAGGCGGCCCTTGAAAGTGATTTTCAGAAGAGAATAAGTGCATTGGAACCCATGTTCATAGATACCCTCACCGATATTTATGAACATATTTTTCATGTTCGTTTTGCGGAAAATAAGGATATAATCTTCCACCTCATCCAGAATGCCGTGAGAAAGGTGGAGGGGAACTCTGCTTTTATTATCCATGTCAGTAAGGAAGACTATGGCTTTGTATCCATGCAGAAAAAGGAGCTTTTGTCCGGGATTTCCGGAGCGGAGAATGCAGAGATAGTGGAGGATATGACATTAAAGCCAAATGAGTGCTTTATTGAGACAGGGGGCGGTATTTTTGACTGTTCTCTGGAAACTCAGCTGTCCGGCCTGAAAAAGGAGCTAAAGCTGCTTTCCTATACCCAGTCTGAGGAGGCTTGAGGAATGGATAGTAAGGGGCCGGCTATAGAGGCACATGAATATTATGCCAGCCTGCCGGCGAAAGGAAAAATGCTATGATTGCGGAGAGCATTGATTTTTCCAAATATTTAAAGGTTAAAGAGATGACCTTTTATAAAAAACTGGGCAAGGTGGTGAATGTGGTGGGGCTTACCATTGAGTCCCTGGGCCCGGATGCAAAGCTTGCCGATCTCTGTAGGATTATTCCCGACGATTCGGATAAGAGACCCATTATGGCTGAGGTGGTGGGATTTAAGGATAGCAAGACTCTTCTCATGCCCTATGAGGAGACCGTGGGAATCGGAGCAGGCTGTATTGTGGAGAACCTGGGCCATCCCCTGACGGTAATGGCAGGAGACGCCCTCTTGGGCCACACCCTGGACGGACTGGGACGAATCTCGGACGGAAAGGGAGATGAGCTCTTTTCCGGACAGGAATATCCGGTGGACGCACCTCCTCCGGATCCCATGGATCGGGTCATTATTAATGAAGTCCTGCCTCTGGGCGTCAAGGCCGTGGACGGTCTCATGACTGTTGGGAAGGGGCAGAGAATAGGAATTTTTGCAGGATCCGGAGTAGGTAAGAGTACCTTGATGGGTATGTTTGCCAGAAATACCAGGGCGGACATCAATGTCATTGCCCTTATAGGAGAGCGGGGCAGAGAGGTCCGGGAATTCGTGGAAAGGGACCTGGGAGAGGAGGGCATGCGGCGGTCTGTCGTTGTGGTGGCTACCTCCGATAAGCCGGCCCTGGTCCGTAATAAGGCCGCAAAAACCGCAACTGCAATTGCAGAGTATTTCCGCGATCAGGGAAAGGATGTCTTGCTCATGATGGACTCCCTGACCCGTTTCTCCATGGCACAGAGGGAAATCGGACTTGCCAGTGGAGAGCCACCGGTTACCAGGGGCTATCCTCCCTCTGTCTATTCTGAGATGCCAAAGCTGTTAGAACGGGCGGGAAATGGGGCCAAGGGCTCCATTACCGGCTTATATACCGTATTGGTGGATGGTGATGACTTTAATGAGCCTATCACCGATACGGCCAGGTCTATTTTGGACGGTCATATTATGCTGTCCAGACGTCTGGGGCAGCTGAATCACTATCCTGCCATTGACGTTCTCATGAGTATTTCCCGATGTATGAGCCAGATAGCCACAAAGGACCATAAGGCTCTGGCAGGAAAGCTAAAGTCTGTTCTGGCTACCTACCAGGAGGCGGAGGATCTTATTAATATTGGAGCCTATCAAAAGGGGTCTAATGCCAAGATTGATTATGCTATTACCAAGATCGACACCGTGAACGACTATCTCATGCAGGATACGGCCTCCAAATATGGCTTCGAGGAAGAACTGAAAATGCTGAGGGAGGTCTTTGCTGACGAGGGATAGAGCTTATTCCAATGAGACCTGCGGATCTCTGAGGGGGGCATAATGGCAAAATTTCGCTACCGGATGCAGAATATTCTGGAACTAAAGCAAAAACTGGAAGAGCAGGCCAAGATGCGCTATGCTGAGCAGATTAGGCAGGTGCATGAGGCGGAGGAGAAGGGCAGGGTCCTTGTCGAACGGCAGGAGCATTACCGTCAGCAGGGGATTGCCCTGAGACTGGATAGCCTGAGTCTTTTGGATATTCGGGAGAATGAACAGAATGTCCGCGCAATCCGGGATATGGTGAAAGAGCAGGAAAAGGTGATCCGGAGGGAGAAGGCTGAACTGGAGCGCCGCAGGGCGGGATTAGAGAATATCATGAAGGAGCGCAAGGCTCAGGAAAAGCTGAAAGAACACGCTTTTGAACGCTTCCGGCAGGAGGAGAATGCCGCGGAGAGTAAGCAGATTGACGAGCTGACCAGTTATGTTTACGGAAATAGGACTTAGAATCGTGCTGTAGGCATTGATGGAAGAAATGAAGAGGGAATTATGGCGGACCAGAGCAAGTTGCCGGCAGAGATTAACCAGGGTGAGGTAGATTCCCCGGGCGGCAAGAATAAAAAAGACAAAAAAGGCAAAAAGGACAAGAAGGATAAGAAAAAGAAGGGCGCAGACGGCACCGATGATGATGATGACGATACCGGTGTGTTATCGATTATTCTCATTACTCTCTTCATTGTCCTGATTTGGATAGCTATTCTGGGACTCCTGGTAAAACTGGATGTGGGCGGCTTTGGCAGCAATGTCATGACACCTCTTTTGAAGGACGTACCGGTTGTGAATCAGATTTTGCCGGGCTACCCCTTCTCCGTCAGCGATAATACGGTGAGCGGGGATGGAGTCATAAATGGGGGTTATGATGACCTGGAGACTGCCGTGAACCGTATTAAGGAGCTGGAGAGCCAGCTGGCAAAGTCCGAGGAGGAGTCCAATAATTCCCGAAAGACCATTTCGGAGCTGCAGAATGAGGTGAAAAGGCTGCAGACCTTTGAGAATAATCAGGTGGCCTTTGAAAAGATTAAGGATGAATTCTATGAGGAAGTGGTCTTCAATGACAGGGCGCCCGATATCTCGGAATACCGGAAATACTATGAGGAGATAGATCCTACCAATGCCCAGATTCTCTATAAACAGGTGGTGCAGCAGGAGCATACGGATGCGGAGGTTGAGGAATATGCCAAGGCCTATTCGGGCATGAAGGCCAAGGAGGCGGCCGGTATATTTAATACCATGACTGGGGATCTGGATTTGGTGGCAAAGATCCTGGGGGCTATGAATACGGATTCCAGAGGGGCTATTCTGGGTGCCATGGATCCGGAAGTGGCCGCAAATGTTACAAAGATCATGGAACCGGATGATTCTGTGGGCGGTTCCGCCCAGACCTGGACCGCTCCGGTGCCTGAACCCGTTTCTTCTAATAGCAGCGGGACCGGCGGTCAGCAGGATGACGGGGAGGATGAAGAGGCAGAGGAAGTGAATCCTCAGGATTTTGATAATGTCGGATAATAAAAATCCATAGAATACTCTTGTTTAGAAGGGGTTTTCTGCCGATAAATCATGTGTAGCAGCCGGAAAGGCCTGAGAACGAGGGACACAGATTTAGGGAATTGCCCTTGTGCAAGGGGGAAAACTCTCCGGCAGGATAATAGAAACTCGATCTTTGAGAGAAAGGAGGAAGAATTGGCAACAGGAAATGTCAGAATAAATAATCTGACAAATTTCGCGGATCTCTCTGGAGCGGTTCAGACAAGTGCGGCCCAGAATGCCGCAAAGACCACAACGTCTTTTGGAGATGCCCTTTCCAAGGCCACTAGTGCAAGGACCGGCAGTGAAGACCCTGCAAGGGTTAGGGAGCAGGAAGTCAGGGATAGGGACAGGACCCCTAATTCCGACAAGGCTGAGGCTGCCCGGGATTCTGCTTCTGAGAAAGAAGTGAAGGGGAACAGCGATGATGCATCCCAAAAGGAAAGAACCGAAACGGTGAAGACGGATAAGACGAATGCGGAGAAGCAGGACATTGATGGAAAGGAGCAGCCGGATTCTGCGGTAGAGGAGGCGGTTCAGGAAATCCGGGAGGTCATCCGGGATGTGACAGGCCTTACAGATGAGGATATCGAGCAGGCTATGGAGACCCTGGGGCTGAGTGCCCTGGATTTGCTGCAGAGCGACAATATCCCTAATTTGATGGCAGAGCTTACCGGAGAGGATGTATCCGCGGTTTTGACGGATGAAAGCCTCTATGGACAGGTGAATGAGGTTCTAAATCTTCAAAGGGGAGTTGTTGCAGACTTAATGCAGGAACTCAATATGACTCCGGAGGAATTTCAGATTGCAGTAGAGTCAGGTACCCTTTTGAATGTGGAGGAACTACCGGAATTACCGGAGGCACCATTTAGGGATGGAGATTTGAGAGAAGAGCCCGGACTTCCTAACTTTAGGGAGGATTTGGGCCGAGCTGAGAGAAACATAGGACAGGTCAGGGATTATACGGCGATTTCAGAGGAGAATGCGGCAGGGACCAGAACGGAAACCGCAGGAGTGGCCTCGGAAGTCCTCAAGCCGGACAGACAGCCGGAGAGGACTATTGAAATCAATGTGGAAGAGAAACCTGAGCAGCCGGCAAGGCCTATGGCCCGGCCTGAAATGCGGGGCCAAATGGGATCCGGACAGGAGTCTTCGGGTCAGGAATTCCATGCCGGCAGCGGAAATCTGGGGGCTATTTTTGATGAGAATCTTTTCCAGGCCATCAATGAGACCCAGAATACAGAGGCGACGGGATTTGCGGGTACTTATGAGCAGATCCGGAATATTATGGATCAGGTTGAAGAGCAGGTGAAGCTGTCCATCAAACCGGATACGACGGAAATGGAAATGCAGCTAAATCCCGCTCATTTAGGGCGCCTAAGTCTCCACGTGGAAACCACCGGGGGAGTTGTGACCGCCCATCTTTCAGCACAGAATGAGTCCGTAAGGGCCGCTCTGGAGTCTCAGATCGTAGAGTTAAAGGAGACTTTGGAGGCTCAGGGGTTAAAGGTGGAGAATGTGGAGGTAACCATTGCCAGCCACGCCTTTGAGCAGAATTTCATGAATGGGGGACAGCAGAATCAGGGCTTTGCAAACAGTGAGCAGAGCTCCCGCGCAGCCAGACTGAGACGCATCAACCTGAATGGCGGAGGGGACTCCGGCATTGAGGGCGGAGAAGGGCCTGCAGACAGTGATGATGAGCTGGTACGCCAGATGATGATTCAAAACGGGAACAGGGTGGATTATACGGCATAAGCCCCCCTTCCATTGGCTATAGAGAAAGGCCGGCCGGCTCTTTGTCCGGCGGCCCATCCGGAAAGGAATTATTATGAGCGTAAGTGCCATAGTTGATCAAGGAAAGGTAACCAATCTCACAGACGAGAGCTCAAGCAAAAATACCAGTGCGGATTCCGTAAATAAGGATCAATTCCTGCAGCTCCTGGTAGCCCAGATGAAGTACCAGGATCCCCTGCAGCCCACGGATAATACAGAATATGTCTCACAGCTTGCCAATTTCTCGGAGCTGGAGCAGATGCAGAATCTGGTGGCCAGCACGGAGAGCCAGAGGGCCTATGGCCTGGTGGGCTCCCTTGTTACTGTTACACATACAGATGAATCCACCGGAGCAACTACAGAAGTAACAGGAAAGGTGGATTCGGTTATTAAGTCCGGAACCACAGTTAAGCTTTCCATTAATGACCAATATTATGATCTGGATGATGTGACCCAGGTCTATGATACAAATTACGCAGACGCCCAGGCGCTTTCCAGTGAATTCGCCACGGCCTACAATGCCCTGCCGGCCCTTACTAATCTGACAGCGGCTAATGCGGAGACCTACAAGTCCCAGGTTCAGACCTTGAGTGATACCTATAATGAAATGAGTATATACCAGAGGACCTTCCTGGCAGTGGATACGGTCAACGGTCTCAAGTCCTATATTGAAAGAATGGCGGATTACGGCATTGAAATAAAGGACAATGCTTTCGGAATTACGGCTAAGACCACATCAGGCAGTCAGGATACTTCCACAGGAACCGGAAGTTCTACAGAAACAGGGTCTTCCACAGGAACCGGAAACTCTACGGACACAGGTACCTCTACGGGAACAGCATGAGGGACCGGCACCTCTGCATGAGACAGGACATGGGTAGAAGAGACAGCAAAAGAGGAGCTGTTTGAAGAAAGATATCGTGAAGGAACCGGTGGCGTTAAGGACACCGATTTCGTCAGAGGGAGCTGAGGGCGATGAAAATTTCAAACGGATCATATCCCAGCATTGAGGAGATGACGGGCCGATACCTAAGCGGGGTTCAGGGGAGACAGAGGCAGAGCGGAGATGTATCCGAGAAAAGCTTTGCGGAAATCCTGAATCAGAAGCAGACAGGGGGCCCGGAGGAATCGGTCAGATTTTCAAAGCATGCGGCTAAGCGGCTATCTGACCGGAATATTTCCCTAAGCAGCAGTCAGCTAAACCGCCTAAATGAAGGTATAAATAAGGCGGGTGCCAAGGGTATAAGCGATTCCCTGGTAATGGTTGACAATCTGGCCTTCATAGTGAATACCGGCAGCAATACGGTAGTCACGGCCATGGATGCAAGGGAAATGGAAAATAACGTATTTTCAAATATAGATGGAGCGGTAATTGCCTAAGGGGCATGAGAGATAAAGGAGGAAATGCCTTATGATGAGATCACTTTTCTCAGGAGTGGCCGGATTGAAAACCCACCAGACGAGAATGGACGTTATCGGTAATAATATTGCCAATGTAAATACAGTAGGATACAAGAGTGCCCAGGTCACCTTTAGGGATCTGATGTACCAGAACACATCCAATGCCACAGGCCCTAATGATGCCACAGGTAAGGCAGGCGTCAATGCCAAGCAGATAGGTCTGGGTGTTACTACAGCCGCTATCTATTCTAATATCGCTTCCGCAGGAGCAGCGGAGACCACGGGAAATCCCTTCGATATCCGCTTAAATGACAGCAGCTTCTTCCTGGTAAATCAGGGAAATCAGAGATACTATACCAGGTCAGGCGCCTTTACAGTGGACACATCAGGTACCCTCTGCATGTCTTCCAATGGTTTCAAGGTCCAGGGTTACCAGACCGAGACGGATGCTACCACAGGTGAGGTTCGTTTAACCGGTACCGTAGGTGACCTGAAGATTATGAGTGACTTAACTTCCCCGGCCAAGGCCACAACCAATGGTTATATCACAGGAATCCTGGATTCCTACGATGATGCCCTTTCCAGTGATAATGGAAAGATCGTTACAGCCCAGATCTATGATAATGAGGGCTTCCGCTATACGATTAGCTTTTCCCTTAAGCCTACGGATACCTCAGATACCAGGGATCCCAGAGACGGCAAGTATACTCTTTCCGTGAACAAGTTATTGGATCCGGATGGTAATGAGGTGGCCCTGACAGATGCCCAGAAGTCCGGTCTGATATCCGACGGGGCCCTGGAGTTTGATACCACAGACGGTTCCCTGAGTACACCCACCAGCGGAGAGGTGACCGTGAGTATGACCAGTATTAGCGGTGTCAATGCCGCCTTTACAGATGACATTGTATTTGATCTGTCTACCCTGATGAATGTGGATAATAAGGGTACATCAACCTGCTCCGGCGGCAATGGCGGCACGGACAATACCACAGGCTCCGGCTGGCCGGTAGGTACCATGAGCTCTGTTTCTGTAGGAACAGACGGAAAAATCACAGGCTCCTATACCAATGGGCAGACCAAGCTTTTGGGTCAAATTGTTACAGCCACCTTCTCCAATGCCTCCGGTCTGGAGAAGGCCGGTGAAAACCTCTATCTGGAGTCCTTGAACTCCGGGCAGCCTTCTGTCTCAGGAAACGGCGATATGGCCACCGGCGAGCTGGAAATGTCTAATGTGGATTTGTCTTCCGAGTTCACATCCATGATTACCACTCAGAGAGGCTTCCAGGCCAATAGCCGTATTATAACGGTATCCGATACCCTGCTGGAGGAGCTCATCAATCTGAAGAGATAATATGAATTCCATATGAGGAATATAGACCCCGTCAGTGGAGCAGATTAGCGGCAATGCTAAATGCGACTCTGACGGGGTTTCTTTTATCGCAGAGCCACCGAGATGAAATATGTCGGCTAAAGCCGACCAGCGGCTCGCGGGCGAGTAGGGTGCGATTGACATCTTCCCTACTCGATTTTTTATTTACATAATGTTCTTTTTAATATACAATATCTTTTTGAATCTAGTAGCTTTCAGGCTGTGTAATTTTGTGTTATAATATTTCA
>JAILCB010000282.1 GCA_024680595.1 Lachnospiraceae bacterium
TTTTTTCAGGATGAAAATTGTCTGCAGCAAAAGCAATCTTGTAACAGGCGTTAATATTGTTTCAAAGGCTGTTTCTTCCAAAACCAGTCTTTCGATTTTGGAATGTATTTTGATTGTAGCCTCCAATGGCGTCATCAAGCTCTTGGCCAATGATATGGAAATGGGAATTGAGACCAGGATTCAGGGAGAGATTGAAGAGAATGGTATGATAGCCCTGGATGCCAAGATTTTTGGGGATGTGGTCAGACGTTTTCCCAATGATTTCATTCGTATTGTGACAGATGACAAGCTAATGGCAAGAATCACCTGTTTAAAATCCAAGTTTAATTTGCCCGGTAAGTCAGGAGATGATTTCACCTATCTCCCCAAGGTGGATAAGGAGGAGTCCATTACTATATCCCAGTTTACCCTGAAGCAGGTCATTCAGCAGACTCTCTTCTCTATTTCGGAGAATGATAATAATAAGCTGATGACAGGAGAGCTTTTCGATATTAATGGGGATAGCCTGAGGGTGGTTTCCCTGGACGGCCACCGTATTTCAATACGGAATATAGGACTCCGGCAGAAGTATGACAAGAGACGTGTGGTTGTTCCCGGCAAGACCCTGGGTGAAATCAGTAAGATCCTGTCCGGCGAGGTGGAGAAGGAAGTCAATCTCTACTTCATGAAGAATAATATTGCTTTCCAGTTTGATGATACCACCGTGGTTTCCCGCATTATAGAAGGGGAATACTTCAATATCGACCAGATGCTCAATGAAAACTTCGATACAAAGATGGAGGTCAATAAAAGGGATTTACTGGAGTGCATTGAGAGAGCAGTCCTTCTCATAAAGGAAGGGGACAAGAAGCCCATCATTATGCAGATCATGGACAATGCACTGGAGTTAAAGATTAATTCTACTATTGGTTCCATGGATGAGGAAGTGGAGATTGAGAAGTTGGGCCGGGATCTCTTGATTGGATTTAACCCCAGATTCCTGATTGACGTGCTGCGGGTGGTGGAGGATGAAAGGATTACCATGTATTATATGGGTTCCAAGTCTCCCTGCTTTATTCGGGATGAAGAGAATAAGTATATCTATGTAGTTCTCCCGGTTAACTTTAATCCGGTGATGTAAATATTATGCAAAGAGAAGAGTTTAGACTCCGTGAGTCGGATGAATATATTAAATTAGGCCAGCTATTGAAGGCTACGGCCCTTGTGTCTTCGGGGGTGGAGGCCAAGCTTGAGATTCAGGATGGAAATGTGATGGTGAACGGGGAAGTCTGTACCATGCGGGGAAAGAAGATCCATCCCGGTGACATTGTTATCTTTCAGGACAGGGAAATAGAGGTTATAAGTTGATTATTCAGGGCCTGGAGCTACAGTCCTTCCGCAATTATGAGACCCTATCCGTCAGTTTTGACGACCATATAAATATTCTCTATGGCGACAATGCCCAGGGAAAGACCAATATTCTGGAGGCTATTTTTGTTGCCTGCACGACGAAGTCCCACAAGAGAAGTAAGGATCGGGAGATGGTCCGCTTTGGTGACGAGGAAGCCCATATTCGTCTGCATTTATTAAAAAAAGACATTTCCTATCGGATTGACATGCATCTGAAGAAGCAGAGGAAAAAGTCTGCAGCCCTGAATGGTATTCCTATTCGCCGGGCGTCTGAGCTTCTTGGAATTGCAAATGTCGTTTTCTTTTCTCCGGAAGATCTGAATATTATAAAGAATGGACCCTCGGAGCGACGGAGGTTCATTGATATGGAACTTTGTCAGCTGGATAAGGTATATCTGTCGGATTTGACAGGATATAATAGGTGTCTGGATCAGAGAAATAAGCTCTTGAAGGACATGAAGGATGCTTATTATAGGGGAAATTTTGACAAGGCCAGCCTGGAAATCTGGGATGAACAGCTGTCCTCTTATGGGGAACGGGTCATCGGCCGCAGAAAACGTTTTATTGAAGAGCTGAATGAGATTATTGTCAAGGAACATTCCCAACTGACCGGGGGAAAGGAGAATATTATCCTTCACTATGAGCCGGATGAGGATGAGAACAGCCTGGCGGAGAAGCTAAAGAAGTCCAGGGATAGGGACTTTCAGGCGGGTGCTACAACGGCAGGCCCCCACAGAGATGATATTGCCTTTTCTCTGGACAATGTGGATCTCAGGAAATATGGTTCCCAGGGCCAGCACCGGACAGCCTCTCTGTCCTTAAAGCTATCGGAGATCGAGCTAGTTAAGAGGGAAATTCATGATTCCCCCATATTACTTTTAGATGATGTACTCTCAGAATTGGATAAGAATAGACAGGATTATCTGTTGCAGAGTATAGGAGACATTCAGACAGTCATTACCTGTACCGGACTGGATGAATTTGTGAGAAATCGTTTTTCTCTAAACAAGGTATTCTTTGTGAAGGAGGGAACGATAGTTTCCAAGGGAGTGGAAAGCGAATGAGTCAGGAATACGGAGCGGATCAAATACAGATTTTGGAAGGATTGGAGGCTGTTAGAAAGCGTCCCGGAATGTATATTGGAAGTACATCTTCCAGGGGACTTCATCACTTGGTTTATGAAATTGTGGATAACTCTGTGGATGAAGCCCTGGCTGGATTCTGTGATAATATCCATGTCTGGATAAATCCTGATAATTCTATTACCGTTGAGGATAATGGACGGGGAATTCCCGTGGGTATCAACCACAAGTCCGGCCTGCCCGGTGTAGAGGTCGTTTTTACTATCCTGCATGCCGGAGGAAAGTTCGGAGGCGGAGGCTACAAGGTGTCCGGCGGTCTACACGGTGTGGGGGCTTCGGTGGTGAATGCCCTGTCCGAATGGCTTACGGTTGATGTCTATAGCGAGGGAAAGATTTTTGAGGAGAAGTTTTCCAGGGGAAAAACCGTGAATTCCCTGACAGTTGTGGGAGAATGCGATGCCGATAAGCACGGCACAAAGGTCAGCTTTCTGCCGGATAAGACCATATTCCAGGAGACCCAGATCTATGAATTTGCCATATTGAGGCAGAGACTGAGGGAAATGGCTTTCCTTACCAAGAATCTGAGGATTGAACTCCACGACCTGAGACCCGGTCAGGAAAAGAATGAGGTTTATCATTACGAGGGCGGTATCAAGGAGTTTGTCAAATACTTGAATAAGAGCACATCTCCCCTATACGATAATATTATCTATTGCGAAGGAAAGAAGGGGGATATTTATGTAGAGGTCGCTATGCAGCACAATGACTCCTACAACGAGGGTTCTTATAGCTTTGTTAATAATATCAATACTCCGGAGGGCGGCACCCATTTAACTGGTTTCCGGAATGCCATGACCAAGACCTTTAATGATTATGCCAGAACCAATAAGATCTTAAAGGACAGTGATGATAATTTAACTGGGGAGGATATTCGGGAGGGATTGACCTCTATTGTATCCATAAAGATTGAGGATCCCCAGTTTGAGGGACAGACCAAGCAAAAGCTAGGAAATACCGAGGCCAGAAATGCAGTGGAGTCCCTGCTTTCCGAGCAGTTGACCTATTTTTTGGAGCAGAATCCCTCTGTGGCAAAGATTATCTGCGAGAAATCCATACAATCCCAGAGAGCCAGGGAGGCGGCCAGAAAGGCCAGGGATCTGACCAGGAGAAAATCCGCTCTGGACGGACTTTCCCTACCCGGAAAATTAGCGGACTGCTCCGACAAGAATCCCAAAAACTGTGAAATCTTCATTGTTGAGGGAG
>JAILCB010000009.1 GCA_024680595.1 Lachnospiraceae bacterium
AGATGTTTTGGATGGAGATATGCGGGACTCAGGGCCGACTGTAATCAGAAATGAGGCTGAAGGATGCGAGGCAGAGGAATGCGGGGCTGAAGGATGCGAGGCAGAGGAATGCCGGGCTGAGGGATGCGAGGCTGAGGGATACGAGGCTGAGGGATACGAGGCTGAGGGATGTCGGGCTGAGGGATGCGAGGCCGAGGGATGTCGGGCTGAAGGATGCGAGGCAGAGGAATGCGGGGCTGAAGGATGCGAGGCTGAGGAATGCGAGGCTGAGGGATGCGGTGCTGAGGATGCCCTTTCCGGAACCCCTGACGGAGGTGAGGAAGAGTGGACATGGCTTCCGCCTCTTTCCCCCCGGGAGTGCGCGGACAAGATTCTAGCGGATCTTTCTGTAATAAAGGCTTCCTGCCGAAATCTTATCCTGGTTTCGGATGATGTATTTCGGGATGGAATCCGCTATGGCAGGGAGACTGAGGACTATAGGGAATTACTGGGGATTCTGCACCGGGAAATTGCGGCAGGGACAAACGCATGGGAGGGCTTTGAGACGGTGGAAGTGACCTGTGGAATACCTCTTAGGCCTGATATTGCCGGCAAGTCCCTTGATGATAATATAGGTGAGAAAAGGAGAGAGGGCATGGTTCTGATTATCGGGGGAGCATATCAGGGCAAGCTGAATTATGCCAAAGGGCTTTTTCCGGACTATCCTGTGATTAATGGGGAGACGGAAGAGCTGCCGGATAAAGGGGATTTCCTCTTTCCGGCTTTTGACGCCTGGTTTCAGAGGAGGCTTTTAGAGGGGGGAGAGCCTGAGAAGGAGGCTCTTGCCCTGATGAGGAGCGGGTCCCGGCCTGTGATTATTGCGGAGGAAGTGGGTTCAGGAATTGTCCCCATGGATGCCGGGCAAAGGGAGTACAGAGAGCGCCTGGGCAGATGTCTGACGGATTTGGCCTTGGGCTGTCAGCAGGTGTACAGAGTGTTTGCGGGCCTGGGCTGCCGGATTTCGTGACAAATAGAGTATTTCTGTGAATTTGAGGCATATATATTTAGTAGGCATTATGTCTTATTATGGTTTTTCCGGCTCCTTTCCGGCCCGGTTCTTTTATGCCGGGCGGTGGGCGGTTTAGACGAAACGAGTGCCGGAAGTAAGGTGGAGAGAGTTGGAGCTTTGTTATAATGTTTTAATTGGCCATACGATTGCAGGGGGTCTCTGTCATATGGCGGCCTTTTTTGTGGGATTTCTGATGGATCTACTAATAGGGGATCCCCATGGTTTTCCCCATCCGATTATTCTCATAGGGAAGGGAATTGCGGCGCTTGAGAAACTATTATATCCAAGGCAGAGAGAGAAGCAGACTCCGAAAAGGATGATTTTTCGGGGCTTTCTGCTGGCCATATTTCTTATCAGCCTGACAGTTCTGACCGTGTTTGGCATTTTATATGTCTGTCATTTGGTATCGCCCTACCTGGCATTTGCCCTGGAGGCTGTAATGACCTGGCAGATTCTGGCAATTAAGGGCCTAAAGGACGAGAGCATGAAGGTTTACGCGGCCCTGACCGGGGGGAGGGAGGAGCCGGAGGGAGAGGCGGAAGAGGGCCTTTCGCTGAGGACGGAGGCGGAGGGAGAGGATGCAGAGGGCCTTTCGCTGAGCCCGGAGTCAGATAAGGAAGAAGCCCTCTTGAAGGCAGGAACAGAGAAAACTTCTGTCGGGCAGGACTCCAAAGGAGAAGAGGTGAGGGCTTCTGTCAGTCAGGATTCCAAAGGAGATGAGGGAGATAAAGGGAAGGACGAGGAGGATACGCAATTAGTTCAGGCCCGATATGCGGTTTCCATGATAGTTGGACGGGATACGGCCAACCTTAGTAGAGAGGGTGTTATTAAGGCCGCCGTGGAAACGGTGGCGGAGAATGCATCGGACGGCGTCATTGCCCCCATGCTATTTCTGGCTCTTGGCGGCCCCATTCTCGGCTTTTTCTATAAATCCGTTAATACCATGGATTCTATGATAGGCTATAAGAATGACCGCTATCTCTATTTTGGCCGATTTGCGGCCAAATTAGATGATGTCCTGAACTATCTGCCGGCCAGAATCTCGGCTCTGTTCATGATTTGCGCCTCTTTCTTTTCGGATGAGAGCCTTTCCGGTAAGAGAGCCTATCGTATATGGAAGAGGGATAGGAGGAAGCATGCCAGCCCCAATTCCGCCCAGACGGAGGCGGTGGCGGCAGGCGCCCTGGGGCTTGGCCTGGCCGGGGATGCCTACTATTTCGGAAAGCTGGTGCCCAAACAGGTCATAGGGGATGCCACCCGTCCCCCTGAGGACCAGGATATTGTGAGGGCCAATAAGCTTTTATATGGAACGGCCATTTTGACAGAAGGGGTATGCCTTGCAGTCATGTCAGTGGTGAATCTATTGATTACAATGCCTTTCTAGGAACCGGGCTAGAATGAGTGGAAGTTGACATAACTCTAATTAGTTGACATAATTCTAAGCATTCGACATAACCCTATTCGATCGACATAATTCCACCCAGTTGACATAAGTCGACATAATGCTGCTCTGTTTAGGAATTTTCCGGATTTGCAGGGGAAGTGTATTTGAAAGACCTGACCGATTAGGGGGAAATGTCATCCTGCTTTGCGGCAGTATCAATAGGAATGGCATATTATTAATTATATGTAGAAATATTCATATGTGAGGTTAGCTAAAAGTATTATGGAGAAAACAAAAAAGAAAGTATTGCGCCATGGCTTTACTACAGGGAGCTGCGCGGCTGCAGCTTCGGCGGCCGCTGCCTATATGCTTCTGACTGGCAGGGAAATGAAGGAGATTCTCATTGATACTCCTAAGGGTGTCCCCTTTACAGCAGAAATTCTGGAGGTTACCCGAGGGGAAAAGAGTGTAAAGTGCGCGGTCCGGAAGGACGCCGGGGATGATCCGGATATTACCAATGGATCCTTGGTCTTTTCGGAGGTTACTGT
Source organism: Lachnospiraceae bacterium (assembly GCA_024680595.1). Classification (GTDB taxonomy): domain Bacteria; phylum Bacillota; class Clostridia; order Lachnospirales; family Lachnospiraceae; genus NK4A144. Next base: position 2,981 of record JAILCB010000009.1, read on the forward strand.
AGTGGAAGGCGGGGCCAGATGGGAGCATGCGGAGGAAGTGCCGTCTGGGGCTTCTAATGAAGGGAAGGGGGCATCCTCACCAAAGCCTTATCAGGATAGTGACGTCGAGATTCGTATTGATGGGGGAGAGGGCGTTGGACGGGTTACAATGCCCGGACTGGATCAGCCCATGGGTAATGCTGCCATTAATAGTGTGCCCAGGCGGATGATTCGGGAGGAAGTACTAAAGATTTGTGAATTCACAGATTTCCATGGCGTTCTGTCCTGCCTTATTTCTATTCCCGCCGGTGTTAATTTGGCGAAAAAGACCTTCAATCCCAAGCTGGGGATTGTGGGGGGCATCTCTGTCCTGGGCACCAGCGGGGTCGTGGAACCCATGAGTATGCGGGCTCTCTTGGAGACTATCCGGGTGGAGCTCAATGTGCGCAAGGCCGGGGGTTATGAGAATGTAATTGTGGCTCCCGGTAATTATGGACGGGATTTTCTCAAGCGGGAATATGGCTATGACATTGACAAGAGTGTGAAATGCTCCAATTTCATTGGGGATGCCATCGATATGGCTGCGGATCTGGGCTTTCAAAAAATGCTGCTGGTGGGACATATCGGCAAACTTATTAAGGTCTCAGGCGGAGTTATGAATACCCATTCCAGAGAAGGGGATTGCCGGATGGAGCTTTTGGCTGCATCCGCTCTTCTGGCCGGAGCAGATGGGGATACGGCCCGGAGTCTTCTGTCCTGCGTGACCACAGAGGACGGGATCACTATCCTTAATGAAGCAGGACTCACGGAGAGGACTATGGAGATTGTTTTTGAAAAAGTAATGGCTGCCCTTGAGAAAAGGGCCGATGAGAGGATAGAAATGGAATGCATTCTCTATTCTAATGTCTTTGGAGTTCTGGCCAAAAGTCCCGGGGCAGAGGATATGCTGCGAGAGAATACATTAGATTGACATAGTATTTCTTTAATGATAAATTTTTAATTATTACTGTAAATCAGCTTTTTATTTGAGTAGAAGATAGGGTGCTCTATCCGGATGAGGGGGGATAAATGAGCGATTACAAATTGACCTGTTGTTCTACGGCGGACTTGTCGGCCGGGGAGTATAAGAGCCGGGGTATAGAGTGGGTTCCTTTTCATGTGGAGATTAATGGGAAGGAGTATCTGGACGACAGAAAGGATATTTCCATTGAGGACTTCTATGGTCTGGAGCGTGAGGGGGCCTTTGCAAGAACCTCCCAGGTCAATGAGGAGCAATATAAGGAGATGTGGGAGCCTTTTCTGAAGGACGGTCTGGATATTCTGCATCTGACCCTTTCCTCCGGTATTTCCGGCACCATCAATTCTGCAAATTTGGCGGCGGATGAGCTCCGGGACAAGTATCCTGATAGGAAGCTTTATGTGGTGGATTCTCTCTGCGCCTCTTCAGGCTATGGTTTATTCATGCTGTATCTGGCGGATTTGAGGGACCGGGGGAAGTCCCTGGATGAGCTCAGAGACTGGGCAATTGCAAATCGCCTGAAGATGAATCATTGGTTTTTTGCCAGCGATTTGAAGAGCTTTGTCAGGGGGGGCAGAATCTCTGCCGCCAGTGGAGCGATTGGGACTCTATTGGGAATTTGCCCTTTATTAAATGTGAATAATGAGGGGAAATTGATTCCCCGGGCCAAGATTCGCACCAAGAAGAAGGTAATTGAGGAAATTGTGAAACGGATGGCTGAGCTGGCGGATGACGGTCTGAACTATTCCGGAATGTGCACTATCTGTCACTCGGATTGCGCTTCAGATGCGGAGCAGGTACGGCTTTTGGTGGAGAAGCGGTTCCCCCAATTGCAGGGCAAGGTGAAAATGTGCAGGATCGGAACGGTCATTGGGGCCCATACAGGAACCGGAACTGTGGCCTTATTCTTTATGGGGAAGGAACGGGGGGAGTGAGCTCTTGACAGGCTCTTATGTATAAAGGAACGGGAGGAGTGAGCCTTTGACAGACTCTTTTGGTTCTTGCTCTTGCCGGGGTAGGATAGATTTTGCAGCAGGACAGGATGACCGTAGCGAAGACAGCAGGGATTCGGTTTGGAAGATGTCAGCTGACGCTGGGGCGGATTTCGCGCCGGGTCTCGCAAGCGAGACTTAAATGAGGTAGGGATACGGATGAAATTTATTCGGGTAAATGAAAATGAAATACGCTGTGTTCTGACTCATGAGGAACTGGTCCAATTTGGAATCGAAATCGATGACATTGTGGCTAAGAATATGAAGACCAGGCGTTTTTTCCAGGCTCTTTTGGAACAGGCGGGGAAGGCCCTGGGTATGACCGGGCCAAAACAGATTCGGATTACCAGTGCTCAGATCAATGTTCTGGAGGACAAGAGTATTTCCATTCTTTTCCGTGAGGAAAAGAAGGAGCTGCCTGTAGAGCTGCGTCGGGAGATACTGAATGTCATGGAGGAACAGCTCAAGCTTGGCGGAAATGACACTGAAGAGGCTATGTCTGAACTTCGAAGGCTCCGGGAGGAATTGAATGCAGAGGAGGATGATAGGGATTATTCCAGAGAATCCTTCCTGGTACAGTTTGACTCCATAGAGGATGCTGTAAACTATGCCCGGGAGTGCTCTTTCTCGGGTCAGGTTATCAGCCGCTTTTATAAGGATCTAAGAGACGATAGCTATTTTCTCATTGTCCTTCGGCATGTTCTAACGGATGAGGTTTTTCGCAGGCTTCGGATGACTGCGGAGGAATTTGGAAGGGTGCCTGAGCTGTCTCTGGCGGCCAGGGCCTATTTCATTGAAAACAGCGAGTGCCTCATTGAGGAGAATGCGTTTGCGGAGCTTTCCGCCCTGAATTCATGAAGGGCGGCGGAGGAGAAATGGAATCAACAGCAGGGCCCGGGATTCAAGGGACTCCGGACAGGGAGATAAGGGAAGAGACTAGTGATATTACCCCTGACGGGAGACATGCCCCTATGCTGGACACAGAGCGCAGCATTATTAAGAAGTTCCGGCGCCAGCTCTGGACCAGGTTTATCCGGGCCATACAGACCTATGACCTGATACAGGACGGGGATAGAATAGCGGTTTGTATTTCCGGGGGTAAGGACTCCACTTTGATGGCCAAGCTCTTTCAGGAGCTGTACCGGCATGGGAAGAGGAATTTTGAGCCTGTCTATCTGGTCATGGATCCCGGCTATAATGAGGCAAATGCCGCTAGAATCAGGGAGAATGCAGATCTTCTCCATATTCCAATTCAGGTTTTTCATTCCCAGATATTTCGGATTGTGGAGGGAGAGGGGGATTCGCCCTGTTATCTCTGTGCCAGAATGCGCCGGGGGGCGCTTTACAGCCATGCCCGAGATTTGGGCTGTAATAAGATTGCTCTCGGCCATCATTATGATGATGTCATAGAGACAATCCTCATGGGTATGCTATATGGGGGCCAGATTCAGACCATGATGCCCAAGCTGCACAGCACCAATTTTGAGGGAATGGAGCTTATCCGGCCCATGTATTTGATTCGGGAAGAGGATATTAAAAAGTGGCGGGATTATCACCACCTAAGCTTTCTGGCCTGCGCCTGCAGATTCACGGAGAAGCTCAGTCCTGAGGCCCTATCGGAGACCACGGGGTCTAGCAGGGCGGACGTGAAGAGGCTTATCCGGGAGCTCCACGACAAGAATGAATTCGTAGAGGCTAATATTTTTAAGAGTGTGGAGAATGTGCATTTGGACACTCTCATTGCCTATAAGCAAAAGGGTGTGAAGCACAGCTTTTTGGATGATTATTAGGAAATAACCCTTTGAATTGTAGAATAGGGTTAGGCATGGCGGTTTATAGAATGAAAATAAATTTGACGTGATATTGAATCAAGGAGGATAGGTGTATGGGAATGATCGAGAAGGTTATGGAAGAGTTTCGGACCAGGTTTGGGTCGGAAGGCGATATCCGCGGTTACTTTGCCCCGGGCAGGGTGAATCTGATTGGAGAGCATACGGACTATAATGGGGGTCATGTTTTTCCCTGTGCCCTGGATATGGGACATTATGCGGTTGCCAGGAAGAGAAATGACAGGAAAATCCGCTGGTTTTGTACGACTTTTCCCGATAGCGGGGTGCAGGAAGCGGATATCGGGGATTTAGCCCCTAATGACAACGGACTCTGGTATGATTACCAGCAGGGCGTGCTCTGGGCCTTTGAACAGAATGGCTATCAGATTCCCTATGGCTATGACATGGTTATGGCAGGGGATATGCCGGCAGGCGCAGGTCTTTCCGCTTCGGCTTCCATCGAGATGATTGCCGCTATTATTCTGAAGGATCTCATTGAAGTGCCTATTTCCCAGGTGGATTGCGCCAGGATGGGTCAGTATTCTGAGAATAAATATAATGGAATGAATTGTGGTATTATGGATCAGTTTGCCTCTGCCATGGGCAAGAAGGACTGTGCTATTTTCCTGGATACAGCCACATTGAAGTATGATTATGTGCCCCTGAATCTGGCTCATGAGAAGATTGTGATTACCAATAGTAATGTGAAGCATTCTCTGGCGGGCAGCGCCTATAATGACCGGAGAAGGGATTCGGAGAATGCCCTGGAGGAGCTGCAGACGGTGATTGATATCAAGACTCTGGGTGACCTGGACGAGAAGACCTTTGAGGACAAGAAGGGTGTCATTACCGATCCTGTCTGCAGGAAGAGGGCCCGTCACGCGGTCTATGAGAATTTGAGAACCATTGCCGCTGTAGATTATCTGAAAAACGGGGATTTGAAGGCTTTTGGAAAACTCATGCATGATTCCCATGTGTCCCTGAGGGATGATTATGAGGTGTCCTGTAAAGAGCTGGATATCCTTTCGGAAGAGGCCTGGAAGATTCCGGGCGTCATTGGATCCCGTATGACCGGTGGCGGCTTTGGCGGCTGTACCGTGAGTATCGTGGAGAATGATGCGGTTGAGGAGTTTAAGAAAAAGATTAGCGCCGTCTATGGTGAGAAGACCGGGCTGAAGGCGGATTTCTATATTGCTGATGCATCGGACGGTGCGGGACGGATTCTGTAAGGAAAAGGGAGTCTGACCCGGTATGACGGGCGTGACGGATTCTGTAAGGAAAAGGGAGTCTGCCCCGGTCTGACGGGGCGGGCGGATTCTGTATGGAATTGGGAGTCTGTTTGGTCTAAGGGTCAGGATGGATTCTGTATGGAAAAGAGAGTCTGTCCCGGTCTGAGGGTCAGGATGGATTCTGTAAGGAAAAGGGAGTCTGACCCGGTATGACGGCACGGGCGGCCCCTGAATAAGAAAGCAGTTGAAATTATAGGCGGGAGGCCGGCCTTGGGATTGGGCCGGCTCCTATTGATTCATGCCGCAGCTTATGGCGGAGAGGGAGACTTTTTGTGAATATTGATGAGGCTGTAAAAAATTTGATTTCATACGGTCTGGAAAAGGGACTTTTGACAGAGGATGATAGGGTTTATACGGCAAACTTAATATTGGACTGCCTGAAAAAAGACAGCTATGATGAGCCGGAGCAGGCGACCACAAAGGATCTGCCATCCATTCTGGAGGCAATTCTCTCCTATGCGGCGGAGAAGGGGCTTTCCGGGGATAATGGTCCGGTGGCCCGGGATCTCTTTGATACCCGTATCATGAACTGTCTCTTGCCCCGTCCATCAGAGGTAAGGCAGAAATTCAAGGGTCTCTATGAGGAGAGTCCTGAGGCCGCCACCGACTGGTACTACCGCTTTAGCCAGGACAGTAATTATATTAGGCGGGACAGGATTGAAAAGGATGTGAAGTGGAAGACGCCCACCGAATATGGGGATTTGGATATTACCATTAATCTGAGTAAGCCCGAAAAGGATCCCAAGGCTATTGCCGCCGCAAAGAATGCCCCCCAGTCCTCCTATCCCAAGTGCCAGCTCTGTATGGAGAATGAGGGCTATGCGGGGAGGGTGAATCATCCTGCCAGAGAGAATCATAGGATTATTCCTATTACCATCGCGGGTTATCCCTTCTTCTTCCAGTATTCGCCCTATGTCTATTATAATGAGCACTGTATTGTATTTAATAGAGACCATACGCCTATGAGGGTGGATAGGCCTGCCTTCGAGAAGCTCTTTGGTTTCCTGCAGCAGTTTCCCCATTATACCATTGGATCCAATGCCGATTTGCCTATTGTGGGAGGTTCCATTCTGAGCCATGACCACTTCCAGGGCGGCCGCTATGATTTCCCTATGGCAGGGGCGGATTATCAGAGAATGTTTACGGTTCCTGGATATGAGGATGTGGAATGCGGCACCGTCAAGTGGCCCCTATCAGTTATCCGGATCCGCAGTAAGAGGCCGGACAGGCTCATTGACCTCTCGGATTATATTCTGGGTAAATGGCGGGCCTATACGGATGAGAGCGCCTTTATTTTTGCGGAGACGGACGGGGAGCCCCATAATACCATTACTCCTATTGCCAGGATGCGGGGGGATCTATTCGAGATGGATCTGGCCCTTCGCAATAATATTACAACGGAGGAATGTCCGCTGGGCGTATATCATCCCCATAATGAGCTGCATCATATCAAAAAGGAGAATATAGGGCTTATTGAGGTTATGGGCCTGGCTATTCTGCCTGCCAGGCTGAAGGAGGAGATGGCGGTTCTGAAGGATGCCATTCTCTCCGGCAAGTCACTTAGGGATGATGAGGTAATTGAGAAGCATGCGGACTGGGCGGAGGCTTTTCTGGACAAGGTCGCCAAAGAGGCTGCTTCAGAGGGGGCGGATGCCGGTGATTCGCCTCATCCCGGAGTCAATGCAGGGAATATTGATGACATTCTGAGGCGGGAAATCGGCCTGGTATTCATGCGGGTTCTGGAGGATGCCGGGGTATTCAAGCAGACGGAAGAGGGACAGGCGGCCTTTAAGCGTTTCACAGATTCCCTGTAGGACATAGGTATCTGTATATGAAGCGCTATAAGGAATCCCATAACTTCTGGCGTTTCATAGATTCACTATAGACTATAGGTTGACATAATCTTAAAACGAGGCCGGTTATATACAAGTAAGGTTAACATAATTTGAAAGCCGGAGCTTTCGGTTTTATCATTAAGGCTGATATAATTCCTGATTCAGGATGTTGCAGCCGGGAGAATTAGTTGACATAATTACGAGATTCTAGAGAAAAAAGATGTATTGATAGGTTTAAGCGGCCTCTCGACAGTGAGTGGAGAGGCTGCCTTGGTTTTAGGGGGTAATTAATTTTGGGCGAATTTTTGCGGTGGGGAGCTTTAGTCCTGCTGATTATGTTATCCGCTTTTTTTTCGGGAACGGAAACAGCCCTGACGACAGTCAACATGATTCGGATCCGTTCTCTGGCGGAGGAGGGCAATCCGAGGGCCAAGCGTCTGATGCGGCTTCATGAGCATTCAGCAAAGATGCTTTCGTCAATTCTTATCGGTAATAATATTGTAAACATTTCAGCGTCTGCCCTGGCTACCACCATTGCCTTGGACATAGGTCTTCCAGTGGGCTTCATGACCCTATTTCTCACGGTGATCCTTCTCATATTTGGAGAAATCACACCTAAGAATGCGGCGGCTGTGTATTCGGAGCAGATATCCCTGGCTCTTTGCGGCCTGGTTTGGATCCTAATGCAGGTTCTGACCCCGGTCATCTGGATTATCGATCTCCTTTCCAAAGGTCTTTTGTGGATCCTGCATATTGATCTTTCCAAAGCAAATAAGGCTACTACGGAGAATGAATTGCGGACCTTTGTGGATGTGAGCCATGAGGACGGGGTCATAGAACGCAGCGAGAAAAAAATCATCAATAATGTGGTGGATTTCGGGGACAGCAGGGCCCGGGACATTATGATTCCCCGAATTGATGTGACAGAGGTGGATATAGGCTCCACTTATGATGAGATCGCCCGGGTCTTTCAGGAGGACAAGTATTCCCGCATACCCGTTTATGCAGAGTCCACGGATAATGTGGTGGGGGTTTTGCATATGAAGGACGTTTTCTTCTCGGATAAGGAGAGCTTCAAGGTCAGGGATGTAATGAGGGAGGGCTATTATACCTATGAATTAAAGCGTACCTCGGAACTGCTGCTGGATATGAAGAAAAGTTCCGTTACTATGGCTATTGTCCTAAATGAGTACGGGTCCACGGTGGGCATCATTACCATGGAGGATCTGCTGGAGGAGATTGTCGGTGAGATTCGGGATGAATATGACGAGGATGAGGTGGATATCATCCAACAGATAAATGATCAGGAATTTGATGTGGATGCCAGTGTCAAGCTGGATGATCTGAATGATGCGCTGGGAACGGATTTTCATTCGGAGGATTATGATTCTCTGGGCGGTTTCATCATTGAAAAGCTGGATCATCTGCCGGTGGAGGGAGAGACCGTGGAGACTGAGGACGGTATTATGCTGGAGGTTTTGAGCGTGGCCAAGAACCGGGTTATTCGGGTCGATATAAGGCTGCCCAAACCCGCAGAGCCGGATAAGGTGTAGGCCTTAAGCACATGGCATCGATTGTGGAATTGGAAATAAGGGATTTAAGGCTGCAGAACCAGATAGGTTGCAGGTCTCAAGCACATGGCATCGGTTGTTGAATTGGATACAGCGGATTCAGGGTTGCAGAGCTCTATTCACATGGCATCGGTTGTTGAATTGGATACAGCGGATTAGAGTTTCAGAGCCTTATTCAAATGGCATCGATTGTGGAACTGGATACAGCGGATTCAGACGTTTTGAAGGAGATGATTGGGATGGATTACAGAAAAGAGCATGATTCTATGGGGGAGGTTCTGGTGCCCCTGGACCGGTATTGGGGCGCCCAGACCCAGAGAAGCAAGGAGAACTTTCGGATTGGCGTAGGACTGGAGACCATGCCGATGGAGATTATTCATGCCTTTGGAATCCTCAAGGCCGCAGCTGCCCGTGCCAACCATTTCCTGCTGCCGGATAGGATGACGGACAGGAAATTAGAGGCTATTGAGACTGCGGCCCTGGAAGTGGCTCAGGGCAAACTGGATGACCATTTCCCCCTGGTGGTATGGCAGACTGGCAGCGGGACCCAGTCCAATATGAATGCCAATGAAGTAATTGCCAATAGAGGCAATGAATTGGCCGGGGATGCGGAAAATGGGGCAGCCGGAGAAAAGCTCCTGCATCCCAATGATGACGTGAATATGAGCCAGTCCTCCAATGATACCTTTCCAACGGCCCTTCATATAGCGGCAGTCCTGTCTGTGGAGGATAGGCTGATTCCTGCGGCAGAGGAACTGGTCCGGGTTCTGTCCGGGCTGGAGGAAGAGAATCAGGATATTGTAAAGACCGGCCGCACTCATTTGCAGGACGCGGTGCCCATCCGCTTTTCCCAGGAAATTAGCGGCTGGAGGAGCTCTATAGAAAGGGATATAGAGCTATTGCGGCTTTCTCTAAAGCCCCTAAAGGAACTGGCCCTGGGCGGTACTGCCGTAGGAACTGGCCTCAATGCGCCTCAAGGCTTCGGGGAACGGGTTGCACAGGAAATATCGGCTCTGACAGGGAAGAGCTTTGTCACAGCGGATAATAAATTTCACGCCCTGAGCTCCAGGGATGAAATTGTCTTTGCCCATGGCGGATTAAAGTCTCTGGCGGCAGACCTAATGAAGATAGCCAATGATGTGCGCTGGCTTGCCAGCGGCCCCCGCTGCGGTCTGGGGGAGATTACGATTCCGGAGAATGAGCCCGGAAGCTCCATTATGCCGGGAAAGGTGAATCCTACCCAATGTGAGCAGGTCACTATGGTGGCGGTTCAGGTCATGGGAAATGACTGTGCGGTGGGAATGGCGGCTTCCCAGGGAAATTTCCAGCTGAATGTATTTCTGCCTGTTCTTGCCTATAATTTCCTGCAATCGGCAAGATTATTAAGGGATTCCATTCAGTCCTTCACACAGAATTGCGTTATCGGCATCAAGGCCAACAGGGACAAGATGAAGGGGAATCTCCATCAGTCTCTTATGCTGGTGACAGCCCTCAATCCCTATATTGGATATGAAAATGCCGCAAAAACCGCCAAGTATGCCTATAGCAAGAATATCTCCCTTAAGGAGGCCTGCCTGGAGCTGGGCTTTCTAAGCGCGGAAAGGTTTGAAGAGGTATTTCATCCCGAGGACATGGCCTGAACTGGGCTTTCTAAGCGCGGAAAGGTTTGAAGAGGTATTCCATCCCGAGGACATGGCCTGAATGTGGGGAAGCAGGTCTGTAAATCCCATAGATTATTTCTTCCCATGAGTGCTGTACATAACAAAACTATTTGCACCTCTCACTCCTGTCCCTATGAAGTACTTCTTGATCAGGGAATCATAGGCACAATGGACACCGAACTGGTTCAAGCTTTCCTCATTCCCTATAGGACAATAATCCGGTATAATAATATTAGATTGTGTGCGAGGCAAATCGAATCCGCATTAAGTCTCGGATTGTTTTGAAGGCAGTGTAAGCAATTCTCCGCTTCAAATACGTTAGTATTAAGCGGGGTGCTGCTTGCCTGTTTCATGAGTAAGGGGCGAAGCCGGTTGCGAATGACCGCTTACCTTTGCGATTATGAGAAGGTGACACATTGGCAAATCCCACATTTATCCTGTAGGAATAAGGGATTTCTGATATTCGCCATTCTGTAGGAGAGGAGTAGGTTCTAATGGATACAAAAGTTGAGTCTCGTGGCTTAGATGAAGAGAAGATTAAGAAGGCCATCCAATTATTTCTGGAAGGAATAGGGGAGGATCCCAATCGGGAGGGTCTCATAGAGACACCTGACCGGGTGGCTAGAATGAGCCGGGAGCTATTCTCGGGAATGGGCAGGGACGGCGAGGAACATCTGCGCAAGCAGTTCTCCACCCTGAATTCCGGTCTAGTGGTGGAAAAGGACATTCAGTTCTATTCATTATGTGAGCATCACCTGCTGCCCTTTTTTGGCCATGTACATATAGGATATGTGCCGGATGGCAGGGTTGCGGGGCTTAGTAAGCTGGCCAGAGCCGTGGAGGTCTATGCTAGGAGGCTGCAGATCCAGGAGAACTTGACCTACCAGATTATGGAGGCTGTGAACCGGTCCGTGAAGCCCAAGGGAGTTATGGTTATGGCAGAGGCAGAGCATATGTGTATGTCTATGCGGGGGATAAAAAAAGACTCGGCAAAGACAGTGACCATTGCCATGTGCGGGTGCTTTGAAGGGGATGCGGCACTGCAGACCGCCTTCTATCAGGCAGTGCAGAAGTAGCTATTATAGGCCTATTATAATCAGGACAGGCTGTCTGCCGCCATCCGCTATCGCGAATACTTATGGGAGCAGGGGATGGGTAATTGGTGAGGGTTACTTGCTCGATACTGCATTATGTAAACCATATGGCACTTTCTGGGAGTTAATATTTACGGTTTTTGCCGGGATTTGAGGGGAAACATGAAACAAAGGCTGAAAATTCTCTTTCTTCTGGAATTTTTTAGTTTCTATGGGGGAACGGAATATATTAATTATAATCTCATTTCTGGATTAAAGGAGCTGGGGCATGATGTAAGGGTTTGTGTCGGAGAGCGTCTCAGTCATGACGAATGGGAGAAAATGCTTCATGAGAAGGGGGTTGACTTACTGGTTTCGGATATTCCCTATGACATATCCTATAGTTTGGGCGGATATCTGGAGTTTATCCGGTACGTGGTGGATAGGCTTGTAGCAAAGTGGAAGCCGGATTTGATTTTTTCCCATCCACCCGGCAAGATGCTGATTTCCTACCTGGGAATCCATCTTCAGTCGACCATACCCGTGGCCGCTATGGAGTATACGGTTCCCGGGGAGAGTACAGATCACTGGTATCATCCGGAGCTAAAGACCATTCTGCCCAGGATCTCTGCCTTTATTGCCAAATGTGGGGAGGCGGAGAAGGGACTTCGGGACTATTTCGGATATAAGGGGAAGATCTACCGGCTTCCAAATCTGGTGGCGAAAGTTCCTGCTCCGGAAACGGATATCAAAGGGGATCTTCTGTCTGTAGGCTGCGTGGGACGGCTTTCTCCGGAGAAGGGGATTGGATTTCTGCTGGGAGCCTGGAGACAGGTTGTGAAAGAGGTTCCTGAGGCGAGTCTGCATATATACGGCCACGGCCAATATGGGGAATATTATCGGCAATTGGCAAATTCTCTGGGCTTACAGTCCCGGGTAATCTTTGAAGGGGCCTTCCATCCTATTACCGGGCTCGATAAGGTGGCGGATCGCCATAGGATATTTGTGCAGCCCTCCCTATTCGAGAGTATGCCCAATTCCCTTATTGAGCTCATGCTAAGGGGAAAGGCAATTGTTGCCACCGGGGTCGGTGGTATTCCTGAGCTCATTCGGCCGGAACATGGGGAGGGTATCCTTGTGGAGCCGGGGTCCTCAGATTCTCTGGCCGCTGCCATTTTGAGTCTCATGAGAGATGAGGGACTGGCGGATACTATGGCCCGTAAATCCCGGGAACAGGTTCAAAAGAATTATGATTATGACTCTAATCTATTGAAATATGAGCAGGTGCTTTTGGAGATTGCGGGTAAGGGGGCTATGAGGGAATGAAGCTGATTTTGTTTATGGTCATGAGCCTGGACGGCATCGTGGCCATAAATGAATTAAAGGATATTAGGGAATATTCATCTAAGGAGGATCACGAATTCTTTATCCGTGAAGCCTCCGCCTGCGACGCCGCCATTATGGGGCGTTTTTCCTTTAATGAGGGAATTTCCTGCAGGAGAAAGTATCTCCTGACCCATGAAAAGCCGGTGGATTTACCGGAGGACACGGTCAGATTAGAAGGGGATGTTTCTCAAATCTACAGGCGTATTCAGGAGGATGGGAATAAGAGGGTGGCCCTTTTGGCTGGACCCAGAACCAATAGGGAGTTTTTCCAAAAGGGTCTGGTGGATCAAATATTTCTCACGGTAGAGCCGGTAATGATTGGAAAGGGGCTGCATTTCCTGGAGGGAGACGGTCTTCTGTCGTTCTGGAGGCTTTCCGCCTCGATCCGATTGAATGAAAAAGGAACGGTGGTCCATCATTATGTCCGGGAGGACCGGCAGGGGATGTCGCCGGCACGTTCCATGGGTGGGGCAGCTTCTGCAGAGCATTCGGATCCCAATCGGGAAGCCGCCGGAGTAGAGCCCCTGTCCGGCAGGACCCGGGAGAATAACTATCAAGAGGGAGAGCCGGAAAAGGAGGACAGTAATCTGGACAGGGAGCTTGATGGCTCCCGTTTTGAAAGAATTCTTCTGCATCCGGTTTTTCGGGATATTATGGATAGGCTGGAAGCAAGGGAGAAGGATCGGATCTTTTGCAGACATGGCTTCACACATCTCATGGATACGGCCAGGGTCATGTATATTCTCAATCTGGAGGAGGGCCTGGGCCTTTCAAAGGATGTAATATATGGGGCGGGCTTACTTCATGATATTGGAAGACTAAGGCAATATGAGGAGGGTGTGGATCATGATGTGGCAGGACCTCCTATTGCGGAAGAGATACTGGGAGAGTGCGGTTACAGGCAGGATGAGATTGAACTGATACTTTTTGCCATTTCGGCCCATAGGGTGGATTTGCAGAAAAGAGGGGATGACAGGGAGAATTTGGCCTATCTCCTCTATCGGGCGGATAAGGGGGCAAGGGCCTGTTTTCGCTGTAGTGCCAGACAGGAATGTCACTGGCCCGAGGAGAGGAAGAATAAAGTATTGATCCGTTAGGGGCTGCTTTATAATGAGATTATAGAATCCGCGCATTCCGGTCGGGCCAGCTATGACCTAAGGAATGCGCGAATGTATGCCGGGGTTTCTGTGTCCCTTATGGAATCCGCGCATCCTGGCCGGGCTTGCTATGACCTAAGGAATGCGCGAATGTATGCTGGGTTTTCTATACCCTTATGGAATCCGCGGATTTGATTCTTGCTGCTTTCAAGTAGTTTCGGACTTAGGTCCAGAGCTTTGCCCGGGCCTCGGCTGATAGGCCTCCCCTCTGGTCATAGAAGAGACTGGAAGAGGAAGAACCCTTTGTCACATACCAGCGGCTGCCTCCGTCGAAATGGCTAATCTCTATATTAACCTTGTTTCCTGCGGCATTACTCTGGACCCAGTATACAATATTTAGCCTGCCCAGCTGGACATGGGTCTGGCCATTGAGGGCTTCGGTCACCGGGGCATTGTAATGCAGCAATAGAGAAAGGGGCCGGGAGGGGTGGAAGCCATTCTCTGCCGTGGCATTGACGAAATAGGCCCTGGGCAGCCAGCGGAACTCGTCGTCCTGCAGCCGCTCATTGAAATAGGTATCCCAGCCCGCCCTTCCTGCTTTGCCGCCTTCGGTATAACCCCTGCCGAAGGGCTCAATATCCGCATAGAGGTATTTCATCATACTCATGCCGATATCATAGTCTGCGGTCAGGGCCATCACCGAATATATCCAATAGGCCGCGATACTTCCGGGATCCTGCACGTCTACGCAAGCCTTGAGCTCATCCAGACTCTCAGGGGCCGGATCCTTTAGCAGAATATGTCTGTCGCTTTTCCATTCGGGAGCCAGGATTATTCCGGCCTGCACATTCTGGGGGGTGGCGGGAGGGTTGGCAGGATTCATTATTTTGTCAAATAGACTCATTTCAATTGCCTCCTTTAATTTAGAAGATTGTATGTGTCTGTAGGCTATAGGCCGGATAAGCCCATTGGACAGAAGGTCTATTCTAGTGGATTTAGAGCGGTTGATGAACTATCTCCGGCAGACAGGTCTCTCATGGAGCGAGAGGAAAGTCATTGTTTATAATATAGCACATCTTTGAGGCAATGAAAAAGTATGATAGGACTTCGTTCTAGATTGAAATTGTATTAATATAAAAACAATTTTTCGAAAGTCTAGCTATTCTTGATTTTCCCACATAGTAGAATTTTTGTCAGTTTTGACGAATGGTTTTTGATTTGATATAATAACTTAGATTTTACCGATATTAAGGAGATTATGAGTCATGGCATCCAAGATTGATACAGAGGTACTGATTGGTGGGCGGCTTTTTACCCTTACGGGCTATGAGAGTGAAGAGTATCTGCAGAGAGTGGCGGCCTACCTTAATGGGAAGATTTCTGAATTCGGGAAGATTGCCAGCTTTAAGCGGCAGAGCGTAGATACTCAGAATATTCTACTGCAGCTTAATATTGCTGATGATTATTTCAAGGCTCGCAGACAGCTGGAGGAGCTGCAGGAGTCTGTGGACGAAAAGGACAAAGAGCTCTATGATGTGAAGCATGATTTGATTACTACTCAGATCAAATTGAAGAGCATGGAGGAGGCTATTCAGGAGCTGAAGGATCTGAATCATGAGCATGAGAAGACTATTGCCCAGCTTCAGGGGGAACTGGGGGCGGAGTCGACCTATCCGATTAAGCTTGCCCAGGGGAGTCAGACCAGGCATAAGTAGATTAGACAGTCTATATGGGTAATTTTTCTTTAAGCTCCAGATTTGTAAAAGGCCGGTAGTTTTGTTTGGAATGAAATATTGATAATGTGAAAACGGCTGCCCGTGAGTGGCAGCTTTTTCCTTTTCAGGAATTATAATTTCAGTGAATAATTTGAATTGTAATAATAGAATTGAACTTCTTTCTCCGGCGGGCAATCCGGACTGTTTCTATGCGGCGGTTGCGGCCGGGGCGGATGCGGTTTATGCAGGCCTGTCTGCCTTTAGCGCCAGGGCTTATGCGGGAAATTTCTCTATGGAGGAATTTCTGAAGGCCATGGACTATGCCCATTTATTTGGGAGAAAGCTCTATCTCACATTAAATACTCTTGTGAAAGAGCGGGAGTTTTCCTTAATTACGCCTCTCCTAGATCCCCTTTACCAAAATGGGCTGGATGGAGTCATTGTACAGGACATGGGGGTTATTTCCTTTCTCAGGGAGAATTATCCGCTCCTTCCCCTTCATGCCAGTACACAAATGGCCCTGACAGGGGTTTCCGGAGCCCGTTTATTAAAGGAGATGGGCGCCTGTAGAATTGTGACGGCCAGGGAGCTCTCTATAGGTGAATTAGAGGAAATCTGCAGGGATTCCGGCGTAGAGGTGGAGTGCTTTATCCATGGGGCCATGTGCTATTCCTATTCCGGCCTTTGCCTCATGTCGTCTATGCTGGGGGGCAGGAGCGGGAACCGGGGCCGGTGCGCCGGCAGCTGCCGCCAGCCCTATAGCTGTGTGGAGGAGGATGACCTGAATTCCGGCCGCAGGAGGGACCCGATTTATCCCTCTAGTATAGAGGATTCCTACAAGGGCCGGAATCGTGGGCGGTCTGATTCTTCCGAAGAAGAAGGTTCCTGGAGGGGCCGGAAGCGGGGACGGTCTTATTCTTCTGGGGAAGAAGACCCTTGGAGGGGGCAGAAGCGGAACCAGTTCTATTCTTCCGGGGAAGAAAACCAGAAGTGGGGCCAGTTCAATTCTTCCGGGGAAGAAGACCCCTGGAGGGGGCAGAAGCGGGGACGATCCGATTCTTCCGGGACGGAAGGGGTCAGGAAGAGCCGTAAGCGTGGGCAGTCGCATTCTCCCGGGGCTGAAGGTTCCTCAATGGATGGGGAGGAATATCTCCTGTCTATGAGAGATCTCTGCGGCATCGAGAGGATTCCGGAACTAATCCGAATCGGTGTTTCCAGTCTCAAGATTGAGGGGCGGATGAAGAGCCCTGCCTATGTGGCCGGGGTCACGGAGATTTATCGGAAATACATTGATCTTTATTATGAAAGGGGAGAGTTTTCGGTGGATCCCACCGATATGGAGGCCCTGATTTCCCTTTATTCCAGGGGGGGAAGTCCGGACGGCTATTTCAGGCGGAGAAATGGCAGGGATATGATTACCCTGACCCCCGGCGGCTATAAACGGGCTTTGCCGGAGGATTTTTCCGTGAAAAGGCTCCACATGCCTTTAGACGGGGAGGCCCGGATAGAGGCGGGGCAGCCTATGCGCCTGTATGTAAAGGATACGTCAGGGGCTAACTGCTTCACTGCCCTGGGGCAGGTGGCGGACAGGGCCGAGAAAAGGGCTGTTTCACAGGCAGATGTACGTAAGCAGCTATTAAAAACGGGAGACTCTTTCTTTTCGTTCAAATCTCTTTCTATTGACTTAGGAGGAGAAGTTTTTGTCCCGGTAAGTACCCTTAATTCCCTTAGAAGAGAAGCACTGGAAGGCCTGAAAAATAGCATTCTTCTGCCTTTTAAGAGAAATCTTCCGGATAAATATGAAGACAAGGCCAATGAGGATGGGGCTTCTAGCTCAGTCTGGGCAAAAGTAGGACAGGGAGGCGGAGAGGCTTCTTGTCTCCCGGGCTTTATTCTGCAGTTTGAGGATCAGGCCAGGGCGGAAGAGGTCTGCCGCTTGTTGGCGGAGAGCAGGAATGGGTTTGCCGGTATCTCTGCAATCTGCTGTCCGGAAAGGCCTTCTCTTCTTTCAAAATATGATGATTCGGATAGGGAGGGCATGGGTGCAGCCGGAGAGGGGGAAATAGCCTGGATTCAGCTGCTTCCCCATATTCTGCGATCCCAAAGTGCACCTCTGTCTGGGGGCGGGATGACGGATTCAGGCAGAAAAGGGGGGCGGGATACTGCTCCACAAAAAGTGAACGCAGAAACAATTGACGGTATGACGGATTCAGGCAGGAAAGAGGAGCAGAATACTGGCCGTTCAGAATCGTCCCCTTGTCAGGAGACTTACGGTGAAGGGCCTCGGCTCTTTGACTTTTCTGCAGAGGGGATCCTGGTACGAAATTATGAGGAGCTCTTTCTCCTAAAGGAGAGCCCTTATGCCGGAAGGATTATAGCGGATGCCGCTCTCTATACCTGGAACTCAAGGGCTTGTCGGGAGATTAGGAGATTCGGGATTAGTGAAGACACGGTTCCCTATGAGCTCAATGAAAAGGAGATTCGGCAGAGGGGTATTGGGAATTCCAGTATAATATTGTATGGAAGGGCACCCCTCATGATTTCTGCCCAATGTATCCACAAAACTAGGACCGGGAAATGCGGCAGGCGGCTTCCGGAGGGCAGGAGAGGAGAACTCACCGATCGGAAAAAGGCGGTTTTTCCAGTTCAAATGGACTGCCGGAACTGCTATAATGTCATCTATAATTCTCTACCCCAGTCCCTGCACAGGGATTTTGACAAAATCCAGGCCTTAGAACCGGCTTCTATGAGGCTTTGCTTTACGGTGGAAGAGGCCGGTGAGTGTCTGGATATCATTAAGTATTATGTAAACCTATATTTCCGCCAGAGACCGGCGGGCCCGGGACAAAGGCAAACTGGCCGTCCGGAAGGGCATACGTCCGGGGAGAGGCATGCGGCGCCTGGAGACAAAGCCTTACAAAATAAGTCCCGAGAGGATCAGCATTTCCAGGACGAGGCTCTACAGGACGAGGCTCTACAGGACAAGGCTCCGCAGGACAAGGCCCTACAGGACAAAACCCTACAGACAAGGTCTCTACAGGACAAGGCTTTGCAGGGCAAGTCCTTAAAGGGCGGGTCTTTACAGGCTAAAGCGGCCCTGCAGGAGTGGCCTTCTTCCCGCCCCTACACCCGGGGGCACTTCGGCCGTGGCGCGGAATAATCCATTGGTGTGATAAAATATGAATCAAGCAATTCTAGGGCTTTCCCGATATGTTTTGGCGATTTTCATCGCCTTCTATACCCTTCACTGTTTCCTGACCTTCGGGGTTCATTCGGAGAAGGAAAGGGGAGGCTCCTACTTATTACAAACTATATTTCTATGTGTCATCCATATCTATGGTTTCGTCGTCCTCTACCTAAGGGAAGACAATGAATGGATGCTCTTTTTTTGTGCCCTGCAGGAGGTCCTCTTTATTGGAATAATAGCCCTGTACCGGGTGCTCTATCCGGAAGCCAACCGGCTTGTTCTCAATAATATGTGCCTGCTTTTGGCAGTGGGCTTTGTGATGCTGTCCCGGCTGTCCATGGGGCGGGCTCTGAGGCAGTTCTTCATTACAGTGATTTCCGTGGGACTTACTCTGGTGGTACCCTGGTTTATGGAGAAAAGGGCACAGTTAAAGCGTTATTCCTGGCTTTTCGGTATTTTTGGCCTGTGCGCCCTGCTGGCAGTGAGGATTGCGGGTTCCGTTACAAATGGCTCTACCATAACCTATTCCATTGGAGGGGTGACCTTCCAGCCCTCTGAATTTGTGAAGATTATCTACGTCCTCTTCCTGGCGGGAGTTCTGTCCGGACATGGCGTTAGCAGGGGTCATACACCTGTGGTGAATATGGGCTCCAATGGAGGCTTTGGCGAACAGGGGGCGGCCTGGGAAAATCGGGCCGGCTTTCAGCCGGATTCCGGGAAAAAGGGATTTTTAGGATTTTTTAAGGGGGAGAGCCACGAGAACCGGGATGGTTTTCAGACGGATGCGGTTTATGAGAATCCGATACCCCTGTCAAATATTCTTCCCGCGGCAGGTCTGGCGGCCGCCCATGTGGCTGTGCTGGTGGTTTCCAGGGATTTGGGGGCGGCCCTTATCTATTTCATTATCGGGCTTGCCATGATCTACACCGCCACCAGGAACCGGCTGACGGTGGCTGTGGGAGCGGTTCTGGGCTCTGTAGGCGCAGTTCTGGGCTATGTTCTCTTCTCCCATGTCCGGACCAGGGTGCGTGCCTGGAGGGATCCTTTCCGCTACATTGACGGACAGGGCTATCAGATTACCCAATCTCTCTTTGCCATTGGAACGGGGGGCTGGTTTGGAATGGGTCTTACCATGGGGTCTCCCAACAAAATCCCGGTGGTAGAGCAGGATTTCATTTTTTCCGCTATTTCAGAGGAATTGGGTTGTATTTTCAGTTTTTGTCTAATCCTTATCTGCTTCAGCACCTTCCTAATGTTTATGAATATCGGAATGTCTATGAGAGATCCCTTCTATAGGCTGCTTGCCGTGGGCTTCGCTACGAACTATATTTTCCAGGTATTTCTGACCATCGGGGGCGCTACGAAATTCATCCCTCTGACCGGTGTGACCCTGCCTTTGGTGAGCTATGGCGGTTCTTCGATTCTGTCTACTCTTATTATGTTTTCTGCGGTTCAGGGAATTTATATTATGAGGGCTAAGGGAAGGGGCGGAAGAGCCTGACCTTCTGAAGACGACAGGTGGTATGGATTTGAAAATTCCGCGCATAAAGGCGGGGATGACTTCTGATCTAGAGAAGGAGGGACTGCTGAGGCCTGGACTTCTCTAGATGACAGGCGGGGATGACTTCTGGCCCGGAGAAGGATGGACTGCTGAGCCCTGACCTTCCAAAGGCAGGAGGGAGGCCAGATTCGGCAATCCCGCGTACAAGGCGGGCCAGGCCGCTGGCCCAGAGAGGATCCGGACAACAACTTAGTATATGAAATGCGCCCTGGAGGCCATTGATTGAGGATATGTGGAATTCAAGGAAGAAACGGAATAGAAAAGAGCTAATCGGACCCGGGGAGCCCCTGAAAAGAGAAGGGGGCCGCCGGAACCGGGAACTGTATGGAATCATGTATTTCTTCACGGCCATTTTCATTGCCTTGATGGGATATTTCGTTTATTATGTTCAATTTCGGTCGACTAAAGCCATCAATAGCTCCTATAATATGAGGCAGCAGAATCTGGCAAAGCTAGTTATCCGCGGAAATGTCTACTCTGCAGGAGGAGATGTTTTGGCCGAACAGGCCCGGACCAAGGACGGGAAGGAAGTGCGCTATTATCCTGAACGGGAACTCTTTGCCCATGCGGTGGGATATGCGACCCATGGGGGATGCGGGGTGGAAAAGGCCGCTAATATCAGCCTTTTAACCTCCAATGCGCCTCTCTCGGAGCGGCTTCGCAATGAAATGGCGGGACAACGTAATTACGGGGACAATATTTATACTACCTATGACAAAAAACTGCAGCAGGCGGCATATCTGGCCCTGGGCAAATACCAGGGGGCGGCGATTGCCATGGAGGCCAAGACCGGGAAAATATTGGCCCTGGTTTCAAAGCCTGATTTCGATCCCAATAAAATCGACGAGGAATGGGATACCATTAATGCCGATTCGGATTCATCGGCCCTTGTAAATAGGGCTTTTCAGGGACTATATCCGCCGGGGTCCACCTTCAAGATTGTAACCCTGCTGGAATATCTGCGGGAGAACCCTGATAATTACACAGATTACCGCTATGACTGTAAGGGCAAAATGTCCTATGACGGTGTTTCTGTGGTCTGCTATCATGGCTCCGTCCATGGAAGTGTGGACTTATATGAGTCCTTTGAAAAGTCCTGCAACTGTTCCTTTGCCAATATGGGTACCCTTATTAATGTGGATCGCTTTAAGAGAACGGCGGAGGGGCTCCTGTTCAACGGGGAATTGCCCCTGGATCTGGCTTATTCCAAGAGCAGCTTTGTATTGTCAAATGAATCAGATTCGGAGGAATTGCTGCAAACTGCCATAGGGCAGGGAAATACTCTGGTAACGCCCATCCATATGGCCATGATTACGGCGGCTGCCGCTAATGACGGCAACTTGATGGTGCCCTATGAGATTGATCACAGGTCAAATTATAAGGGAAGCCTGATAGAGCAGTATTATCCTTCCTCCTATGGACGGATCATGACTAAGGAGGAAGCCACCCTGGAACGGGAATTTATGGAGAGGGTGGTGGAGAAGGGCACCGGCAAGAAGCTGAGGGGCCTGTCCTATACGGCGGCGGGAAAGACCGGGTCTGCAGAGTATGGAACCGTTAAGGGCAACAGTCACGCCTGGTTTACGGGATATTCTAATGTAGAGGACCCCGAACTGGTGGTTACGGTGATTCTGGAGGGAGCCGGCAGCGGAGGCGATTATGCCGTACCCATGGCCAGGAAAATATTCGACGCCTATTATGCGAAAAAGTGAAGACGGAACCGGCAGCGGAAAGGATATTTAAAGGCAGAGTAAGCAATCCCCGCTTTAATTGGTTTAGCGTTAAATTTGAAAAAATATTAGATGCATTTAACTGCATACCTTGAAATCGATGTCAGAATGTGATATGCTTGTTAACAGTTTAACAATTTAGCTAATTCATAATTATTATGGAGGTAAGGAATGGCAAGAAAAGTAGTATTGGCAGGAGCATGCAGAACTGCAGTTGGAACTATGGGCGGCGCACTTTCAACGACTTCCCCTGCGGATTTGGGTACTATCGTTATCAAGGAAGCCCTCAAGCGTGCCGGTGTTAAGCCTGAGCAGGTTGAAGAGGTTTACATGGGTTGTGTTATCCAGGCCGGCCAGGGACAGAACGTCGCCCGTCAGGCAGCAGTTCACGCAGGAATCCCTGTAGAGGTTCCCGCAACTACCATTAACGTGCTCTGCGGCTCCGGTCTGCACTGCGTTAATCTGGCTGCAAAGCTGATTTCCATGGGAGATGCCGACATCATCGTAGCAGGCGGCACCGAGAATATGTCTCTCGCTCCCTTTGCCCTTGACAAGGCCCGTTTCGGATACCGCATGGGTCACAATACCTTATATGATACCATGATCAAGGACGCTCTTACAGATGTTTTCGGAAATTACCACATGGGTATTACCGCTGAGAATATCTGCGAGGATTGGGGACTGACCCGTGAAGAGCTGGATGAGTTTGCCGCAAAATCTCAGCAGAAGTGTGAGAAGGCTATGGCCGAGGGCAAGTTCAAGGATGAGATCGTTCCCGTAGAAGTCAAGAAGAAGAAGGAAACCATTATCTTTGATACCGATGAAGGCCCCAGGAAGGGTGTTACAGTAGAAAGTCTTTCCAAGCTTCGTCCTGCATTCAAGAAGGACGGCATGGTTACAGCCGGTAACGCATCAGGTATCAATGACGGAGCTGCCGCTATCGTCGTTATGAGCGAAGAGAAGGCTAAGGAGCTGGGCGTAAAGCCTATGGCTACCTGGATTGACGGCGCTCTGGCAGGCGTTGAGCCCCGCATCATGGGTATCGGCCCTGTTGCTTCCACCAGGAAGGTTATGGAGAGAACCAACATGAAGATCGATGACTTCGATCTCATCGAGGCTAACGAGGCTTTCGCAGCTCAGTCTGTAGCAGTTGGCAAGGAGCTTGGCTTCGATCATGAGAAGCTCAATGTGAACGGCGGCGCTATCGCTCTTGGACATCCCGTAGGATGCTCCGGCGCCAGGATCCTGGTAAGCCTGCTCTATGAGATGGAGAGAAGGGATGCCAAGACTGGTCTGGCTACTCTTTGTGTCGGCGGCGGCATGGGCTGCTCAGCTGTTGTTAAGAGAGAGGACTATGATGTAGAGGAGAAGAAGGAAGACTAAGCAGGGAATGACTTCCTGAGGGAAGCATCCGGTGTTTTCATTCTTTCGAATCATCTGAATGTTTTGAAGTGATAGGGCAGGGCGGATTATCCGTCCTGCTCTTTTTGGCGCAGGCTACAAGGCAAGGCCTCATGGGGGGCGCTTGCTCACCAGTGAGGCTTTGGCGACAGCCCATCATCGAAAGTCCGAAGGACCTGAGATGTGGGCGTAGCCGGAATCGAGGGGGGCTTTCTTCCCCTCTATCTCCATGGACAGGATATCAGGGTCAAGGTCCTGTGGAATGCCTGCCTACCCGGGCGCATAAAGCATGGATCCGTCTTGGGAGGCCTAAGGGTTTGTGATGTTTATACGCAGAATCTGGCGGGGGTTCTTTCCTTAACTCTTATTGTATGTTGAGAGTCGAAGCCTTTTGCGCCTGCTGAAAGCTGATTATGAAAGAAAGGAGCCAGGCTAAGTCGCTGCCTGACTCCTTTATATTTGCGTGTTCTTATCAGTCTTCAAAAAATCTTTCCCTTGTCTAGTCCTCCGGGGTGTAGAAATCGAAGCAGAGGGACTTGTCATAGTAGACCTGGTTCTTGCTCACGAACTGCATTCTGCCGTTCACGGTTCTAAGGATGTTGACCTCGCAGTTATAGGGCACCTTTCCCTGCCAGAAGTCCGTTTTGTCCTCGTAATAACGGTTCAGCATGGCGCGGCCGGCGCAGCCGTGGGTGGACACCAGAATGATCTTGTCCTGGTAGGCGGGGGTATTGACAATCTGCTGAAGGGCGTCATCGGTTCTGGCGATAACCTCCTTTACACCCTCTCCATTGGGAAAAGGATCGATATGGAAGGGATCCGCATAGAATCTGCTAAAGGTCTTAAAGGTGTATCCGGGGAGGGCGAAATTCTCCTCTCCGCAGCCTAGGCCCTCGAAATCCCCGAAATCTATCTCCGCAAGTCTGGGATCTTCAATGAAGGGGATTTTTCTCCCAAAGCACTTCTCAGAGGGACCGACGGTGAGCTCGGCGGTTAATCTGGCCCTGATTAGGGGACTGGTATAAACCATGTCAAAGGGAACGGCCTTTAAGGCTTCCCCCGTGACCTTGGCGAGCTCAATTCCTTTTTCGTTCAAAGGGATATTTAAACATCCCTGTAGTCTTTTTTCCCGATTTAAATCGGTTTCACCGTGGCGGATAACATATAAAATCACAAATAGACCTCCAATTATTTGGCTTGAATTATAAATTGTGATGTGATACCATTTAATGGAGAATTTAATAGCTGTTTAGCGGTGTACCGCTGGATGAGGCTGCCACCTCATCCAGCTTAGCGAGGCAGGATAGTGCCACACCTTACAGAAGAAATTCTGCGATACACGCAATGCTTATTATAACGCATCTAACTTGCGGTGACAAGTTGGGGGCTTGTTCTGATTAGCATTAATATTGATCGTGAATTTATTTTATGCAGTAAAGATATGAGTGTGGAAGACCATATTCATATCTTTTTTATTTGAGGGTGTATGTAAAGCTATAAAATTTCTAATATTTCCGCTACTGGAAGCTCGGAATCCGGCGTAACCCGCATCAAGCCGGGATTTGTCGGGAACATGATGACCTTTGCGGTGGCCCACCTGAGCGACTTTGCCATTGTGGATACTACCGGAAGTCAGGAGGAGAAGAAGGATGGGGCAGCTGCCGTTGACGATGGCTATGGGCCAGGCCGAATAGGATGGCGGCAACCGGCGTGACGCAGATGGTGGAATCGTTTATGAGGGCTGTAATGAGATAGGCCAGCATGGCACCGAGACAGGCGGCCCGTAAGGGAACTTTTCCTGTCCTTTTAACCACTAGATTATATATAATGAGAAGAATCAGGGTCAGCACAAGGATCAGGACAGGAGCCCCCAGCTGCAGAAGTATCTGCAGATACAGGCTGTGGGGCTTCATGGTGAGGTCGGCATATTGAAAGTCTGTAAGCATGAGCTTCCCCATATCATTTTGGGGAAAAATGGCCGTGAAGGTGTCGGGGCCTGAACCCAGCAAGAAATAGGAGGGTATAAGTGGGATGGTGCGGGACCAGATGTAACCCCGTCCGTTTATCATCTTCTCGTGGCCCTCCAAAGCCGCTGAATATGGGGCATAGACCAGATCCGTCAGCTTTCCGTAGGCATTCATGGTGTGACAGAAACCGTTCTTATCCAGACCAAAGTACCATTGACGGCCGCGATAAAATACGACAAATCCCATATTTCCGTTTTGGAGCTGGATAGGATTGAAGTGATAGTTACTAAAGCGGATGTCATTAATATAATAGGTTCTTTCCTCCGGATTCCCTTCATATTCCAGTTTATTTCCCATACCGTCATAGAGTTCAAAGCTCAATCTG
Source organism: Lachnospiraceae bacterium (assembly GCA_024680595.1). GTDB lineage: Bacteria > Bacillota > Clostridia > Lachnospirales > Lachnospiraceae > NK4A144. Next base: position 28,657 of record JAILCB010000009.1, read on the forward strand.
GCATCCGCAAAAAGAAGGGCTCCAATGGAAAGCTCTTCATTTTCCTCGCGGAAAATGGCCCGGTTCTCCCGGGTTTCTATCTGAAAGGAAGAAATAGATTCGGGGGCACCTGTTTTAATGGTGAAAGTGCCTAGGATTCCGGCTATAGCAAGGAATACTGCAGCAGAAAGGATAATGATCCCGGGGAAAAGAAAGCGTCGCCCCGGGGCTGCTGCATGAGTTGTCTCATTTAAGGTGTCATTATTGTGAATAGCCTTGCTTTTCTCCAGAGATTTGCCGTTTTTTATTACGGAAAAGCTTCTTCCCTTTTCTGAAATGGTTCTAGAAGAGCTTTTCTTTTTGCCTATATATTTATTAAAATAAATAAGGAGGATACCGCAAAGAGTACCGATGACGGTTCCTATGATACCGGCCTGGGAGCTTGAAAGGATTAGCAGAATCAGAAGCAGGCCGGAGGGAATGAGAAATAATCTGGAACAAAGCCCCGAAATACAGGATAAGAGCAGCATAGGAAGGACTAAGGAAGCGTAGGATCCCACATAGTTTGGATTATAGAGGGTTGAAGCTACCGCGTCTCCCTCAATAAATTGGATAAATCCCATGAGGGAAAGGGGAAGAATCCCTGCGGAAAGAGAAAAGAGGACTTTTTGGAAGTCTTTTTCGTCAGAGAGCCAGATATCCGCAGAGAGAAATAGCAGGATATAGGAAAGGAGCACGAAGATGCTTTCAAACTGCTCATTTATGCCCAGAAAGGAGATTCTCCTGTCAACTGACATGAGAGTTGAAAGGATCAAGCAGATAGTGATGGAAAGGAGAATAATGCAGCTCCTTCGGTATGTATGATTCTTTCGGAATTTATCGATGATTTTTTTTGCGGTTAAGAATATAAGTCCCACCGATGCTATCAGTAGAACTACCATTTTCCCATAGAGGGCAGTATCGGAGAGCTGCTCCGATAGGGGGCCGAAGGCATAGGAAATAAGGCGGTTCTCTGTATGGGCTGGATATAGAATGAGGGGGAAAAGAGAAAGCATGAAGTAAAGGATCCATTTTCCCGGTTCAAAGGTTTTGCTGGTGTTTCTCTTCATAATGTGGCCATTATAACAGATTTTTTGTGATTTCGGAATGAATTTCCGGGCTTGAATTTGCGAGATTTAATCGACCAGAATACGGAGAGCTTTTTCGGAAAGGATGGCATACCGTTCAGAGCGGTTCTTGGATCTGGCAATAAAGACACATTTTTGGGATATACGGATATCGCCACAATGGAGATGACATAGTTCGCCGACCCGGATACCAGAGGAATAATTAGGTATTGATTCGAAATAGACTTTCGAGAAGTCGAAAATCGTATTTGGAATCATATGCATGAGAGCGTATAATGTACACTAGGACTAGAAGAAAAGATGGGAAGAGTATCGAATTATGCTTCCAGATTGAGTGAGTATGTTTCAAAAATCAATAAGTAGATAATTGATTGAGAGAGGGGCTATTTCTTTTTGGGATGAGACTATAATAAAAGAAGAATGCCACCGATGCAACGACGGAAGTTAAGAAGAAGGGCTATCCCGCGCCTGCGGGATATAGTTCAATTTATAGATAGGAGTTTTGATCAAAATGAAAGAATATCGGCTTATTGCTGTTGATATGGATGGGACCCTGCTTACATCGGACAAGAGAGTTGCTGAGGAGACTCAGGAGGATATTAGAAGGGCGATTGAGGCGGGAAAGGATGTGGTGCTTTCCACGGGCAGAGGCCTTTCGGAGTTGGTGGATTATCGTGAGGTCCTGTCTAATGTGAGATATGGTATTACGGCCAGCGGGGGGCTCATCTATGATTCTTGGGAGAAAAAGTCCCTTTTTCGGGCAGAGTTTGATAGGGATTTGATTCGGGAGATTTTTGAAGAGGTAAGGCCGGAGGCCCCTATGGTTCATTTCTTTTCCGGCCACAAGTCTGTGGTGCAGTCGGACCAGGTGCATCATATGGCGGATTATCATATGGGAATCTATCAAGATATGTTCCTTGCCAAGACAGAGCAGGTGGAGGATATCTATTCTGCAGTTGATAACTATCCTGAGATTGAGAAGATTAATGTCTATTTCCGCAGTAAGGAGGATAGGAGCAGGCATTTGGAGAGGATGAACGCCCTTCCTGTCACCTATGCCTTTTCCGTGGAATCTCTGTCTGTGGAGATTTCGCCTAAGGGCATATCCAAGGGCTCGGGGCTTCTCTGGCTCTGTGATTATCTGGGAATTGACCCCACCCAAACCATTGCGGTGGGGGACGGGGATAATGATCGGGCTGTTCTCAAGTCGGCAGGGCTTTCCGTGGCCATGGGGAACGCCGGAACCGCTATTCAGACTCTTTGCGATGAGAAGGTTTCGGATAATGATCACAATGGGGTGGGGGAGGCCATCCGCCGGTTCTTGCTCTAGGAGCCGGACTAAGTGACCTATAATTCTATGATGGTTGAAAGTCAAATCGAGAGGAGGGCTTCCTCCTCTCGAATTACTTTTTATAACATTAAAGAACTGCCATACTTGATCGTGAAGAGTTCAGATGCCCACAAAATACATCGGACAGGGACACGATCATCCGGACGCAGTTCCGGGCGGGCAGCGGTGCCCAATCGTTATTCTGTCTGCCCTTTTGCATTACAACCAGTATCGTTTTAGTTCATTGTAGATGTTCTCGCGAGTGCCGACCATGATAACTACAACGGTCTCGGTTTCGCCGGATTCCTCATTAACCCGTTCCGCAACAGTATATGCAAGCTCATAATTGATCTTATTGTCTGGCATAATTAAAACCTCCATTATTAACAAGGATTCCTTGTTTCCTTGTTATTATATTAAACAACGCTTCCTATTTGACAAATACATTTATTACCTTTCCATAGAGCTTGCGGTAGGGCTGGTAGCGCAAGGGGAATTCGACGTAATCCTTCTTTTCCACGATGGATTTCTGGTGGGAGAAGGCCCGGAAGCCGTCTTCTCCGTGGTAGGATCCCATGCCGCTTTCCCCTACACCGCCGAAGCCCATGGCAGAGGTGGCCAGGTGGATGATTACATCATTGACGCAGCCGCCTCCAAACTGGCAGCGGGAGAAGAGCAGGTGGATATTTTTCTTGTCCTTTGAGAAGACATAGAAGGCCAAGGGCTTTTGCTTGTCGGACAGAAGGGCGGGAATATCCTTTATGTCCGTGAATGTAAGGACGGGAAGGACGGGCCCGAAGATTTCCTCCTGCATGACCGGGTCATCCCAGTTTACATAAGTCATAACCGTAGGCTCGATCTGAAGACGGGCCTTATTGGCTTTCCCGCCAATGATTACTTTCCCGGGATCGATTAGGCGGATGATCCGGTCGAAGTGCTTGCCGCTGATGATTTTACCGTAATTTTTGTTATCCAGAGGTTTCTTTCCGAATTGCTTTCGGATTTGCAGCTCAATCTCTTCAATTAGGGCATCCCTTATGGACTCCTGGCAGAGAATATAGTCCGGAGCCACACAGGTCTGTCCCAGATTCAGGAATTTGCCCCAGACTATGCGCTGGGCCGCCCTCTTTAGGTTGGCGGTGGCATCTATGATGCAGGGGCTTTTTCCGCCCAGCTCCAGAACGGCCGGGGTCAGATGGTCCGCTGCCGCATGGAGGACTGTTTTTCCGACGGTTTGGCTGCCGGTGAAGAAAATCATGTCGAATTTCTGCTGCAGAAGGGCCTGGTTCTCGGCCCTGCCCCCGGTGACTACAGAGACATATTCCGGCGGGAAGATGTCTGTCAATATTTCCTCGACGAGAGCGGAGGTGGCGGGAGAGTAGGCGCTGGGCTTTAGGATTACAGTATTCCCTGCCGCAATGGCATCCGCCAGGGGATCCACGGACAGGAGAAAGGGATAGTTCCAGGGACTCATGATTAGGACGACCCCATAGGGTACGGGTTTCACATAACTGCTTGCCGGCTGCAGGGCTATTGGGGTGGATTTCTTTTTGGGCCTGGCCAGGGCTGCCGTGTGTTTAATCATGTAGGAAATCTCGCTTAAGCCTAGGCCGATCTCGCACATATAGGCCTCCATAGCGCTTTTTCCCAGGTCCTTATTTAGGGCGGCCTGGATGTCAGACTGGCGCTTTTTTATGGTGGAGTAGAGCTTTCGCAAAGCTGCAAGCCGGTTCTCCACAGGAAGTGTTTTCCCTGTAGCGAAATAATTCCTTTGTAATTGAATGATGTTTTGGATTTCTTTCTCGGTCATGTCCTTCTCCTTATCTAATCCTGATATTTGTAGCAGCTATTCTGTTATCGTATATATAATCTGATGAATAAAATCCTTCATTTCTATTCAGGTTTGGCTCAAAACTATGAAACTGTGCCTAAATCGGCCCGTTTTCGCGGATTTAGGCACGCATGGGGGCTTCCGTCCGCTGGTCAGCGAGGGTGTGGAAGCGGAAACTGTGCCTAAATTGGCCCGTTTTCGCGGATTTAGGCACACCTGGGGGCTTTCATCCGCTGGTCAGCGAGGGTGTGGAAGCGGATACTGTGCCTAAATCGGCCCGTTTTCGCGGATTTAGGCACACTTGGGGACTTTCATCCGCGGGTCAGCGAGGGTGTGGAAGCAGAAACTGTGCCTAAGTCGGCCTGTTTTCGCGGATTTAGGCACACCTGGCCTGAATTTGGCTTTTTTCTTGGTTTTTCGGCTTTTTGCTGATGAAAATACCCTCCTCATGAAGACCGATTGCCAAAATGTGGGAACAGACTCTTTTACCCGTAATTTCTCACCACCACCTCGTCTACCTCGCCCCGGCCGCTGGCTACCGAGTTCACGGCCCGTTTGGCCTGCACGAGGGTGATATGGTAGGCGGAATATTGGTCCAGAATAAAGGGGGTGGCTGAGTTGGAGAGCATAAAGCGGATTCCTCTCCGATCTAGCTGGTCACAGCTTTCCCGCAGACGGATTTGATCTTCCTTTGAGAAGCCGGCCTTTGCGTATCCTGTAAAACTGGATGTCTGGGATACCGGGTCATAGGGCGGATCCAGATAGACGAAGCAATCGTTGTCCACCTGAGACAATACCTCTTCATAGTCCAGAGAGGAAAAGGAGACCTGGGCCTCATTAAAGTAGGCGCTTACCGCCAGGAGTACCTGTTCATTTACGATATTGGGGTTATGGTAATTCCCAAAGGGGGCATTGAATTCCCCGGCCTTATTGACCCGATAGAGCCCATTGTAGCAGGTTTTGTTGAGATAGAGGATTCGGGCCGCCTTTTGGATGTCTGTAAGAGAACTGTATTTTTCTTTATCCCGGTCCCATTCCCGCACGGAATAGAAAAAATCTGATTCATTCCGGTAGTTCTTTAATTCTTCAATTAATTCCTGAACGTTTTCCTTAATTACTAAATAAACCCTTATAAGGTCCGAATTGATGTCATTAATTAGGGCCTTTTCCGGCTGGAGATGGAAGAGCAGAGCACCGCCGCCGACAAATGGTTCACAGTATGAAGTTATTTGCTTTGGAAGAAGTGGGGAAAGGCTGTCTAGAAGCTGCCTTTTCCCGCCCACCCATTTCAGGACGGGCATGACCAGCCTGTTCTTTATCACTGTTCGAAGATGCTCCTTTTTTCATTTCCTTTTGCCACTATTATAGACCATGGACAAAAGAGAGGCAAATGTGCGGGCGTGCATCTGTGAGTGTATAGGAGAATTGTCTGGGTGGCTTTAGGGTGCTGTGTGCAGGCGTGCATATTATCGTGCATCTGTGAACGAGCAGGAGAATTGTCCGGCTGGCTTTAGGTTCCTGAGTTGGTGGGGATGGACTGGGCGTGCGGGATAGAAGAAAAAGTGTTTTCATGATTTAAGCCATGAACAATATGAGACATATTGCTCATGGCCTTTGATTTGTGCAGGCTAGGAGCTAAAGTCTCATGGGACGCCTGGGTCCCGATGAGACACAAGACGCAGCCCTTCATCGAAGGCCTGAAAGGCCTGAGATGTGGGCGTAGCCGGAATCGAGCAGGGGAGATTCCCTCCTACTATTCGATTTGGTTCTGAAGGTTTTCTATCAATGAAATTAGGAGGGGCGGTTAGTCTTCACTCCATTACCATATTGAAGAACCTTTTCGATCGTGACACCCTGGGGATTGTCAACACATCACTCCATTACCATATAGAAGAAACGCTCCAGTTCCCGGGCGTTCCAGAGGACCGGGACAGGGTAGAGGGGGTTTGCTTCCTTGGCCGCATGTCGGGCCAGGTAAGGAATGTCCTTTTCTTTGATTCCCGGGATAGTCTCCGGAATTCCCATTCTGCGGTTCAGTTCCCGGACAGCCTTTATGAATTTCTGGGCGGCCGCCCCGGGGGAATCCCTCCTGTCTGCTACTCCGGCGGCCAGGGCCAAGGTTTGCAGCTTCCCTGCAATGACTGGGCCATAGGCGTCCAGGAAATAGGGGAGCAATACGGCGTTTGTCAGGCCGTGGGGTGAATTGTAGGCGGCACTCAGAGCGTGGGAGACGGCGTGAACATATCCCACATAGGACTTGGAGAAGGCATCTCCGGCCAGGAAGGAGGCATAGAGCATCTCCTTTCTAGCCCTCATATCATCTCCGTTCCGGTATGCCTTTTCGACATTCTGAAAAATCAGGTG
>JAILCB010000044.1 GCA_024680595.1 Lachnospiraceae bacterium
CCCAGGACAGTATCAAGTGACTCAGCGCTATCCTTTGTTTCCTGTACAATTTCCTCTAAATGCTCCTCAAAATTCGACGTAATCCATTGTTCAGAGGGTCTGGTATGGTAATGGAACAAATAGAAAAGATCCTCGTCTGAAAGGTCACCCCATTCGTTCTTCCAGTATTTTTTCACGAAGCTTTCAAATTTCTTGTAAGTCTTCTTTGTTACCTCAACTGCCTCTAATTTCTCAATCTTTTCAATTTCGGAAACAGTTGTCTGGTCAGTGACATAATCAGCAAGTACTAACTTGAAGGAATCCTCTTCGACGATATCACCTATGAGCTCCTTGATATCTAAGCTGAGGACGTTTACCGTTGCATCAAGGACTTTATATAATCTCTCCGCTGTGTTACTGACAAAATTATTTTCTATACTCCAGTAAGTCTGGGCCCATCTTCTATGGTTTAGAATTGACTGATAGTAAGGGGAATTCACAAAAGCCAGATGCTGGTTCAAATAGTCGGTTTTGTATGAGTCAGAGGAAACAAGCTCCGTTTTGAGAATAGGATAGTCGTCCTCCGGCATTTCCCAGCAGCTATCGAAGTCCCATTGCAGGGTATTCTCATAGAATTCCCTTGTCTTAAAGGAGGCATAATTATAAGAGGTGGCACCGCTGCCGGTGTAATTGCTGGTCTGTGCATTATTTTCACCGGTAAAGCTTCCATTACCTATAGAGGATGTTTTCTTGGCGGACCCGGAGGATGCACGCACAACAGATGTGGCCAGGGCAGAGTTTTTTACGGAACAGGTCCCTGAGAAGCTACCGACAAGTCCTCCGGCGTAGGCATCGCCGCCTCCTCCCCAGGCCAGTTCTTTGGAGTTGGCAGTCACATTTCCCGAGTTGTATACATTAGTCAAACTTCCTGTAAGTACTCCGGCTATTCCTCCGGTGAATATATCCGCTTCGCTAAGCATCCCATCACCGCCCAGGCCTGCTATGGTTCCGGAATTATAGGAATTCTTTATACTTATGGCTGAATCCTGCGCATAACCCACAAGGCCTCCCGAGTATGCTTTGCCAAAAGCTGCTGCCTCAGCTGAAATAGATCCCGCATTATAGGATCGTTCTATGATAGAGCTGCCGGTCACTTTTCCCGCAAGTCCCCCCGCAATGGCATCTAGGGAACTGCCTGTATCGCTTCGGGTCTTTGAAGAAATGCTGCCGTTAATAAAGCAGCAGTCCGCCAAGGCAGAGGAATCGGACCAGCCCACAAAACCCCCGGTATAGACATGGCCCTGGGATTCCGTTGTTGAATTATTATTTGCACTTCCTGATACTATGCAATTATAGATAACAGTAGAGTTCTCGGCTATTGCAGCCAGGATTCCCACATATATACCATGGTTTCCGTCCACATCACCCTGATAAACGTAGCCTGAGGTATAGGTGGAGGAAATGTCTGCCCCCTCAATCCTTAAGTTCTTTATTTCCGCCTCATTTAAGACTTCAAATAAGCCGGTTGCATACGGATTGCTCTTTATAGCAGCCGTGGCAGATCCCCAGCCGCTATCGTGTTCCTTTGTCAGCTGGAAATTCTTTATAGTATGTCCCTGCCCGTCAAGTTTTCCCTTAAAAGGGTTACTTTTATTGCCAATTGGAGACCAGGAGCTTGTGAGGTCTGCCATGTCTATATCATTGGCCAGGACATAGGAACCGCTTAAATCCTGAGAGATATTCTGAAGATCGTCCGCAGTCTTTATTTTTATCGAACTGGCATCGGGGCGTTCGATGGGTCTTTGAAAGCCTTCGACATTAATTGCCTCACCGGATATCTCTTGAGCATAGAATACGGCCGGATTAATATTGCCGCAAATAATACAGAGGCATAAAAGGAATACTGTAATTTTCTTAAAACATTTCATTTTTACCATGTCCCCCTCGAATTAAATATTTCCAGAATTAGGAAGTGAAAAGGTTTACCGGCCGGCTTTAGCCGACAAATTTCATCTCGGCGGCTCTGCGATAAAAAACGCCGCCACAATAGCTGTAGTGGCGGCATTATTAGCGATTATAATTGGGAAGGCCTCCCAGAGAAATATAAGATTTCCCTGATAATAGCATGAAAATACAATTGTGTCAAATAAAAACACAAAACACAAATGATACATATGATACTTCATTACTTCAGGACTCTTAGCCAGGTCTTGAATTCCTATTTGTTCCGGTCCTGCCTTAGCCATATTCCGCAATAATATTGGCGCTTTTTTCCTGCCGGCCTGCAGAGTATCATCAGCCTAAGACCCAATAACGGCATCATTTTGTCAGAACCTTTTTGTGGTAGGCTTTGTTTCCGCAATAGGGACATTTCATCTTTCGTGCGGTCCCAATATGCGGGGCCATCACAACCGCCTTCATAGAGGGCACATATCTCTCTTTGCATTCCGGGCACTCGTAATAACCGGCATCATGTTCAATCTTTAATGCATTGATTAATCCAACAATAAATGCGGTGGAACCTACTGCAATGAGCAAGACCCTTGTCCATATTGGCATCTCGATAAAAGATGCCACGAAAATCATTACCATAAAAGTAATTGAAGCCATATACCCTATAACCATCTCCAAAGACAGCAGCTTCTTATTCTTTAATTCCTCCTGCTTCTTCATTTCCAAAAGAAGCTCATCCGACTTTTCCTTGTAGCTATCCATGTCAATTCGCTCCCCACTGAAAAGCTCACTAATATTAATATTCAGCAGGTCACAGAGTTCTGGCATAATGGATGCATCCGGCAGATTCCTTCCCGTTTCCCATTTAGACACAGCGCGATCCGTGATACCGAGTTTCTCAGCAAGCGCGGCTTGCGTTAGTTTCTGCTCCTTTCTGCAAGAAGCAATAAACTTTCCAATTTTTTCTTGATTCATGAGGAGCGCCTCCTTTCTTCCTTCACAATATCATCGGTGGATAATCATTAACAGGAACCACAGGTTGAAATCCCGTATTTATGCGGAATTCAACTTCTAGTTGAGGTCATCCGGAAGCATTTTAGCCGGTTATCAAGTATTGGTTTGAATGTAGTTCAAGCAATCCCCTGTTTCAAATGTGTTTGAAAAAGATGGGGATTCAGCTACTTGTTTCAGGAGGGTTTAAAGCCCCTCCTGAATAGAAGCGCAAAGTATCATGTGTTCAGGAGCAAGGAACGAAGCGGACTGTGCATAACCGCTTCACAAGTCTGGGCTTTGCTTTAAATGCATATATTAAAATATATGCTATCAAAAAACATGTTGACATATTCAGATTGTCTGTTATTATACAATGAAAGTTCTACTTTAGGTTTTGTGAATTTAAAGCCTGCCATTTCAAGAATCGTTTCTGATTTCATGAAATTTTGCTAGGGGCACATTCAGTCCCACCACTCAACATCACCAATTAAATAAACGGCAGGATTTTGTGGATATTAAGATCCTCACAGATTTCTGTCGTCTGTAAGTGAAAAGGAGGTCTTATGGGGAAATTTGATAGTATTTGTACGTCCTATTTTGCGGATTCCGGTCGCTTTGCAGACCTGTTCAATTTTGCCTTATTCAATGGCAGACAGGTGATTAAAGCCTCCGAACTGGCTGAGGCGGACAGTGTTTTGACCGAGAAACCCGGACGGAGCAAAAAAGCTGTCATGCCTGGTTCCAGGATTATAGATACCGCAAAGCTTTGGAAGGAGCAGACACATCTGGTGCTGCTGTTTTCCGAATTTCAAAACTACATCGATTACAGAATGGTCATCCGCTGTATGCGTGCGGAAAGTATTGCCTATTATAAGCAGCTGGATGCCCTTCAGCTTAGGCACAAAAAGAACAGGGACCTTGTATCCGGTGATGAATATCTGTCCGGTATGAGGATAGAAGACAAGCTTTCTCCAATAATTATGTTGGTCGTAAATTTCTCTGACTCGGCCTGGTATGCCCCCAGGTCATTGTATGAACTCCTGGATGAGGGCAGTTCCAAACTCAAAAATTATATTTCAGATTATCGCATAAATTTGCTGGATTATCATGATCATACGGATTTTAGGGGATTTGTGACAGATGTCAAAAAAATATTTGAGATCTTTAGTCTGAAAAATGATAAAATAAAACTTGAGAACCTAACTAGAAAAGATTCCTCGTATAAAGACTTAAACGAAGATACAGCAGACTTTATAGAGGAAATTGCTAATATAAGAATTCCGCGGGAAGAAAACGGAGGTAGAAGAAATATGTGTAAGGCCATAGAAGATATGAAGAAAGATGCCAGGGCTGAAGGTAAGGCTGAAGGCAGGGCTGAAGGCAGGGCAGAAGGCAGGGCAGAAGGCAAGGCTGAAGGTAGGGCTGAAGGCAAGGCTGAAGGCAGGGCTGAAGGTAAGGCTGAAGGTAGGGCTGAAGGCAGGGCAGAAGGTAAGGCTGAAGGCAGGGCAGAAGGTAGGGCTGAAGGCAGGGCAGAAGGTAAGGCTGAAGGCAGGGCAGAAGGTAAGGCTGAAGATATTATCACTTTTTTGTCTGACTACAGTGCAGTTGATAAGTCTCTGTCTGACAAGATTTATGCTCAAAAGGATTTAGATATTCTCAACCGTTGGCTGAAGCTTGCAGCCAGAAGCGGTTCCATAGAGGCCTTTGTAGAGCAGATGTAGAATACCTGTGGGATTACTATTTTCGCTTTCTAGTTCTAAGATGTATTAAAAGGCTGTCGCATTAAGAAGAGTTATTGCGGCAGCTACTTTTATATGCTGAATAAAGGGAGTACAGCAGCTTTCCATGTGACGGAAGAGTAAGAGGCAAGGCGGCCCGAAAAGAATTTCCGCCGCTTACGCGAGTCCTGGGCCTGCCGGACGAATAGAAAGATGGGACGGAGACAATCTCAGCCATTTTCCTGCGGCACGGACTCGATTATAATAGGTTAATGATGGAGAATCAGAATTTATATGCCCTCCTGGTTGGAGTCGGAAATTATGCAGAACTGAATATTACTAATCTGCCCGCCTATAGGATGGATTTGGCCCTGATTGGGACAGCTATTACGGAGGGGTTAAAGGCTTGCCCTGAGAATATTCGGATTATGGCAGGTGATAATAATGACGGCATTGTTCGGACGACGGATTTTGCCAGAGCCTTTAAGGGATTTTCGGCTCTATTAAAGACTGACGACACATTTATTCTATATTTCTCGGGACATGGACTGGAGAAGAGGCTTCTCTTCAGTGACGGGGCAGTGGACCTGCAGAGCATCATCGACCTGACTCAAAGGCTGCCCGCCAAGAATAAGGTCGTAATCTTGGATTGCTGTTATGCGGGGGACTTTCGGGTGCAGGGACCAATGCAGCTTGAGGCTTTGGATTCGCTGGAGAATTTCGCAGGCCGGGGGATTGCCATTCTTGCTTCTAATTCGGCAAATGAACCTGCCCGACTAGGGCCTTTCGGAAGACATAGCATGTTTACCGGAGCTCTGTCGACAGCTATTCTGGGTGAGGAAGTCCTGGAGTTCACCATGTCAGAAACACCTGCATCTGCCGTAGAAAAACAGGAGCTACCAAAAATGTCTGCATCCGCCTCAAAAAACCAGGAGAACAGGGAAGTATCTGCGTCGGTCCAAAAGCCGCAAGACTCAAGACATTCTGCATTCACTCCCGCATTCAGACATAAAAGAACCCGGGCGGGGATGCTGGATCTAAATGATATCGTTTCCGAGACCCGCAGGCTCATTGCTGTCTGGAACCGCCTGAATCCCGGAAAAGAACAGACCCCCATATTTCGTGCCAGCCTAGGGGGAAGCATATTCTTTCCTGTGGAGGAATATCATCCCTATCGTCCCATGCGGTACGGCAGGGAAAGCAAACGCTATATCATAGCCAAAGTAGCACCAAACCACCCTTGCGGGAATTCCCCCATAAATCCTCTCGCTCTCCCGGCTAGAGTGCAGATCCAGCCGCCTGATATCCTCCGCGACCTCCCGGCTGATATCCGCAAGCACTTCCTTCGTAAACTCTCTCTTCAGAATAATATAGGCACAGAGCCGGTGCTCCTGGGACGTGTCCAGGGCCTCCACCCTGTCAATGATATAGCGTTTGCTTTCCCTGCCGTACCGCATGGGACGATAGGGATAATATTCCTCCACGGGAAAGAATATGCTTCCCCCTAAGCTGGCACGAAATATGGGGGTCTGTTCTTTTCCGGGATTCA
>JAILCB010000124.1 GCA_024680595.1 Lachnospiraceae bacterium
AGCGGCAGCCTGATCATCTCCGGCAGCCTCAGTAGAAGCAGCCTCAGTGGAAGCGGCCTCAGCAGCAGCTGTAGAAGCGGCCTCAGTGGCGGCAGCTGTGGAAGCGGCCTCACTGGCGGCAGGGGCGGCCTCGCTGGCAGCAGGAGCAGCCTCGCTGGCGGCAGCTGTAGAAGCGGCAGGTGCCTGGCTCTGTGCGGCTCCACCGCAACCAGTCATCATGGTAGCCGCTACGGTAAGTGACATTACTACTGCAGCAAACTTTTTCTTCATTTTTTCCTCCTTGTTGCTGTTAGGAACTTGTGAAATCAAACTTCTACTAAAGTTTCAGATCCTACAGTTCCCTGTTTAAAATAAATAACTTGAATCTTATTTGGGTGGAAAATCATTTCCATCCTTATAAAATACAAGTTAGAATTATAGACCTTAATGGGATTTTTTGCAACCATATTTGACCAAATTTGAAACATTTTAAACAAATATTAAACTTTTTTTGAACACGAAGATTATTGGAGCAACTGCCTTGCAAAGCAATGGATTCCAATTTTCATCAGAAATTCGAAATAGGTACCCGACCAGACACTCGCGAAGCAGGAGGCATGTCCTGCGTCCCGCGCAAAACGCGGGATTTCCCAATTCTGGGGTCATGAGCACCATTGCGGCCGAAGTGAGACGTGTCCCGCGCAAAACACGGGATTTCCCAATGCGGTTCCCTGTCGCATTCGGATAGTCAAACTCCTTTATCCATTTCCCACTTGCCAAAATCCCCAAAATGTTGTATTGTAACAGAAAGCGTTTAAGTCAACGCCATACATTTTCTAAGCAGCTATAGTACAGTGGTTAGTATACCGGCTTCCCAAGCCAGTGACACGGGTTCGAATCCCGCTAGCTGCTTTTTTTCATATTATTTAGAGGCAGAAAAAGCCCCGCAGGGCAACAGGATGACTGAAGTCATGAGGAACGGCAGCTACATGAATAAAACGTGCAGCAGCCGTATGACTGAAGCCATGAGGGACGGCAGCTACATAAATAAAACGTGCAGCAGCCGTATGACTGAAGTCATGAGGGACGGCAGCAGCTACAAAGAAAAAGCCCCGCACAGCAGTCGGGGCTAAGAGATGATATACCAAATTCAATTTTCAAGCTTTTCATCAGGCGGTTTGACTCTCTGAATTAAACTCTTCCTGATAACCTCTATACTCCTCCTGCTCAGCCTTTGTGGCAGGTCGGATTTCCTCTGAACCACAATCGGGACATTGTCTGACATATCCTTTGTCCTCAAACATAAAGCGACATTTTTTACAGGTATATATCATCATCTTGTAGTCACCTCCCCCAAAAATTACAACATTTAGTATAGCACGAATTATTCACTTTGTGTAGCATAATCGAAAATATTTTCGAAATTTTTTCAAAATGATTTTTTAATCATTTATTTGACATTACATTTGTCCAAATTATTTTCCTATAATTTCTTGACTTTATTTAAGATTCTTAAGATTATTGACAAATGGTTTCCAACTTACATAGAAAAGAACTGAAAAAAGAATTCATATTCCTTATCTTCTGGACCTTATCCGATTTCATCTATCGGACTACTTTCTCTGTCCAGGACAGTCAGTATGCGAATCTTATGGCCAGCAGCTCTGCATCAGGCTTCCACTATTTCCTTACATTTCCAAGGATGGCGGGCTTTCTTCTCTTTCCCTTGAGCCGCAGAATATTTCATAGCAAGAAATCCCGGAAGGCTTTGCTTTTGGGGATTAATTTCCTATATCTATTCTCAATTCCCGCCACCTTTTTTGTCAAGGGCGCCAACCTGATTCTGCTATTCCTTACCCTATCCTCCATATCCCTGGGATATGTCAGCGGCGGAATTTATTACAACATGGCCATTGGCCTCTCCACCAGCAGAAACCGCGGAAAAATCATAGCAATTGGAAGCTCCGCCGCCCTGCTTCTGCAATTTATCTTCCAGAAAATACTGAATAATTTCTATTTTCTTACTGCCGCTACGGTTATTACCTTTGCCATTATTGTATGGCTGGTAATCCATCCTCCGGCAGACTGGATTTTTGAAAACCCTCTTTCCTTTGCCAGAGAAACCCCTTCCTGGCACAGGTCTATCATTCAACAGCTCTTTTTAGCTGTCATAATTATTCTGATTATGCAGCCTCTTTGCATAGGAAATGACACCTATTTCATAAATGCCAATTTCTCCGGCACTGTAGATATATACGGCCTATCCAGGCTTTGTATGATACCAGGCTACCTTATTGCCGGCTTCTTGGCGGACAGAAGGCAGGGACGCTACTATCCCAGCCTGATTTTTGTGGCCTTCCTTTTGTCAATTCCCACTGTAATGCTTCCTGTTTATCCGGAAAGCGTGGCCTTTTTCCTTCCCCTATATTATTTCTACGTTTCCTTCTATCTCTATTTCCTCAGCTACACTTTCTGGACCCTGGCCCCCAAAACCAATCAGCCCGATTTCTGGGCAAGTACGGGCCGTGTTTTCTCCGACTTTCTGGAAGGCCTATCCTTCCTAATCCTGCCTTTAATTCCAATGCAGGAACCCATATTCCGTGTTTTCTTTTATACAGCCATTTTAATTATCTTATTCATCCTACTAAAGGAATGTGGCTTTTATCCGGACATCCTGCCAGATTCTCTTGAAAAAAAGAGGGTTGATGAGGTGTTTTCTACTTCCACTGATATTACACAGGATATTAATATGCATAGGCACGGAATTCTTTCGCCAAGCCCTGAGGATTTAAGAGACTATCACAAGCATAATTATGGGTCAATACCCACTTTTCCTGAAATCACTGAGAATCTATATGGAAATCGAAATGAGGAAATTTCAAATCCCCAGGAAACGGATTCTCCTGTTTCCATAATTCCAGAGGAGGAAATGACTCAAAATCTGTCCAACCCATCCATTTCGCAGGATGGTTCTCAGAATAATGGGATTGAAAATGAATTATCGGAGAGCCAGCAAGCTGCTGAGAAAATGATAGACTTTCTATCTCAGTTTTCTTTTACTCCCCGGGAAAAGGAGATAGCCCAGGCCCTCCTGACCACAGAAGAACCCATGAAGGCTTTAGCTGTTCGGTTTGAGATCTCGGAGCGGAGTATTTACCGTTATACGAGAAGTATATATAGCAAAACCGACACGGAAACCCGTGCCGGTTTAATAAAGCTTTATTATGAGTGGTTAAATTCATAATCCTTTGACTTTCCGAATGCATCAAGGAATTGCATTCGGAAATCCCGTGCTTTGCGCGGGACACACCTCTTTTCTTCGCGAGGACCCGTTTCCAATACGGATTCGGATTTCTGATGAAATCCGCTATCCTATGAATTCTTGCCTTCAGTTGGTTAGAAAGCCCTTCACTTCGTTGCCAATTCTATGCCCCATTTTGGGTCCGCCGTTATAGCCCGTCCAACGCCAATCAAATCCCCCTTCTGCGCCTGCAAGAGGTCCTCAGCATCCGAAAGAGTCTTCACTCCGCCTGTCAAAAGAACCGGGATATGCACCTTCTTTTTCACGGCCTCCGAAACATCCCCAAAGTAGCCGGGCTCCGGATGTCCGGGTCTGACAAAGCAGCATAAACCTCCGGAAATATCGATTAAATCCACTCCCGCCTTTTCAAAGGAAAGTGATGCAAAGACAGCGTCATCTATGGTGCTGCCGCCCTTAATATAGTCACAGCCGCCAAGCCGCAGGGCTAATAGAGGCTTGTCGCCAATGACCTGTCGAATCCCCATGATTATTTCCAAATGAATGCGAATTCGTCCTGCCAGAGTCTCCCCATTATACATATCGGTCCTGTGATTAGTGAGCGGAGAAAAGAACTGGTTTAAGAGATAGCCATGGGCCGAATGAACATCGATTCCGTCATAGCCTGCCTTCATTCCCCTCATGGCAGCCTTGAGATAGGCCTCTTCCAGAGCCTTTATGCCGTCCACGGTCAAAGGCTTGGGTCTCTCTGGATTGGGGTCACTGGCAGGCCAGCCGCAGGTCACACTGACATCCGAGGCACTGATAGAGTCCTGGCTGGTATCCTTGCGAAGGGCCCCGCAGCCCGCATGATTCAGCTGCAGAATAGCCGTACTGCCGTTCCTGTGAATCAAGTCCACCAGCCTCTTATGGTATTCGATATCGGAATCGTCCGAAATAGACATCTGGGTACGGCTGGCAATCCCATCACTTCGGATATAGCAGTGCTCCACCACCACCAGGCCGAACCTTCCGCCCTGAGTCCGCTCATCATAATGAGTATAGGTCTTTTCGGTCATTTTGCCGCCCCAGCAGGTATCGCTGTGAATAGGGGCCTTAACCATCCTGTTTTTCAGTGACCATTTTCCGACAAGAATTGGATCCTTAATCATATTATCTCCTTAATTAATAGGCTTGAAATCCGCCGCTCCATGCTTACAGATAGGACAAATAAAGTCCTCCGGAAGCTCATCCCCTTCGTAGACATATCCGCAAACCGTACAGACATATCCCTTCTTTCCCTTGGTCTCAGGCTTGGGCTTCACATTTTTCTGATAATAATTATAGGTCATAGTCTCTTTATTAGATATGACCCTGGCCTCTGAAATCTGGCAAATGAACATTCCATGGGTGCCCAGATCCACATACTGCTCCACTGTGAGTGACAGCAGGGCATTAATGTACTGAGGCAGATAGGCCAGTCCATTGTCCGAATGCAGGGCATCAAAGTTTGCAAATTTGTCGGTGTCCCTGCCTGTATGGAAGCCAAATCTCTGGAATATGGAGAAAGGGGCGTCCACGGACAGACAGTTCACATTACATTTGCCGGTAGCCTTAATTACATCATGGGAATAGTTGTTCTTATTAATATTTACGGCCACCCGGTTGGGGCTATTGGTGAGCTGGGTCACAGTATTACAGATAAAACCATTATCCTTATTTCCGTCATTACTGGTCACCACATAGAGACCATAGCCAATGCGGAAGAGGGCCGACATATCCTCCTTGCCCATGGGCTTCCCATTCAGTCCCGCCGAGAGCTCATCCGCCATTCTCTGCAGGGCAGCGGCACTGTCCTTATTAAGGGCGGACTTGATGGTGACCTCCGTCTCCAGGAAGTTCAGGGCCTTGCAATTCCTGAGCATTCCCTTCATAACCGACTTTGCCATGGGCGCCCAGGTGCCGTTCTCAATAAGACCCACCGTGCGGTTCTGATAATTGCGCTCCACCAGATTATCGATAAAGGTGTGCATAAAGGGATAGATTTCCGCATTATAGGTGGTTGTAGCCAGCACCAGCTTGCTAAAGCGAAAAGCCGATTCCACCGCCTCTGACATATCACATCTAGCCAAATCAAATATGGAAAGATTTGTGACTCCCTGACTCTGCAGATGATAGGCCAGAGTATAGGCCGCCTCTTTTGTGTGGCCGTAAACCGAGGTATAGGCGATGGTGACGCCCTCTTCCTCCGGCCGGTAGGCAGACCACTTGTCGTAGAGATTCAGGAAATAACCCAAACTTTCAGCTAAATTTACGCCCTGCATGCCCTGCCCGCCCTGGGCAATCTGTCCCATATAATAATCCAGATTCTCTGAGAGCACAGGACCATGGGTCGGGCAAATGGTTTTAATGTCCAGGGTTGCCGCCGCCTTTAGGAGAGCCTGGACCTGATCGCCATATTTCCCCACAATTCCAAAATAATACCGTCTGGCCTCCGGCACCCAACCCGCCGGGTCCACCACGTCATTGGCCCCGAACTTACCGAAGCCGTCTGCGGAGAAAAGCACTTTATCCGCGCTGTCATAGGTCACCATGACCTCCGGCCAGTGGACCATGGGGGCAAAGACGAAGGTAAGGGTGTGCTTTCCAAGGGAAAGACTGTCTCCATTATCCACCAATTTCCTATTACTGACAACTCCTTCTCCGAAGAATTGATCCATCATCTGGAAGGCCTTTTCATTGGAAACCACCTGGGTCTCCGGATAGGCCTTCTGGAAATTCATGATACAGGCGGAGTGGTCAGGTTCCATATGCTGAATAATGAGATAATCCGGCCTCTTACCATTTAAGGCGCGGATGATATTCTGAAGCCACTCCTCCCCAAATCTTATGTCAACCGTATCCATGACGGCGATTTTTTCATCCAGAATGACGTAGGAATTATAGGCCATTCCCAGTGGTACTAAATATTGACCTTCAAACAAGTCCACCTGATGGTCATTTACGCCCACATATTGAATATCAGCAGAAATATACATTCCCAACTCCTTTTGTACCCCTAGCGGGGACCTTCGCCTTTGATTTGTCTGAAGGCCCAATGCCTGCCCCTGAGCAGCCGGAAAGCCCGATAGTTGCCCCTGAGCTGCCGGAAAGCCCGGCAATTGCCCCTGAGCTTTCTGAAGGCCCATTGCCTGCCCCTGAGCTGCCGGAAATCCCGGCAATTGCCCCTGAGCTTTCTGAAAACCCGGTCTTTGCCGTCCCTTTCTTTTCATGAAACGGGAAAGCCTCCTCGAAAACGCTTCCGATTGTTTTTCCCTATAGCCATTCATGCCAAATCCCAATCTCAATTAATCCCGTATTCATTCGATTTTTCTGAAGCCATGTCAGCAT
>JAILCB010000179.1 GCA_024680595.1 Lachnospiraceae bacterium
TTTGTGTAGGCGACGAGCCGAAAGCCGTGGTGCAAGCTTGCTTGCAGACCACGGCTTACGGCGACCGCTCATCATCGAGCAAGCTTGCTTGCGAGATGATAGCGGCGTAGCCGCAATCGAGTAGGGGGGTTCCCACCCCTACTCGATTAGCACAAGACCGGCAAGCGAATGCATGCTTGCATGCAAATTCATTTGCCAGTCGTAAGAACATGGAGCACGAAGTGCGGAATGTTCGCGTGCGAAATCGAGCAGGGGGTCTTCCCACCCCTGCTCGATTGTAGGCTAGGCCGTAATCAAGCAGGGGGATTTCTCCCCTGCCCGATTCTAAAAATTCCCGGGGGACGGTGGAAAAAGGCCGGCCTGCGGGCCGGCATTTGTGGAAAGGGTGGGACGGGAGGCCGTGTACAGCGACCGCATCCGTTTCGAGTTCAGGGATGGGAGGACGGAGACATGGAAAAGAGAGTGAGGCGGATTCCAGCGACTCTGAACAGGTTCACCATGACCCCGGTCAACCGGACGGTAAAAAGGAAGGTCGCAGGGTACGCCAGGGTTTCGACGGATCTGGAGGAACAGCAGCCCAGTTACGAGGCGCAGATGGACTATTACAGATCCTATATAGCGGGAAGGACGGACTGGGAGTTCGTGGGGATGTATTCGGACGAGGGCATCACGGCCACAAGCACAAGGCACCGTAACGGCTTCAACAGCATGATTGAGGACGCCCTGGCGGGGAAGATCGACCTTATCATCACCAAGTCCATCAGCCGTTTCGCACGCAACACGGTGGACTCGCTGACCACGGTCAGGAAGCTGAAGGACAGGGGCGTGGAGATCTATTTCGAGAAGGAGAACATCTGGACGCTGGACTCCAAGGGGGAGCTGCTCATCACCATCATGAGCAGCCTGGCCCAGGAGGAGAGCAGGAGCATTTCCGAGAACACCATATGGGGGGAAACCGGAGGTTTTGCCGGAAATATGCGACAAACTGAGCCGTTTTACAGAGAAAGGAGAATTGTCAAGATACGCAAAGATGATTATAATAAACCTAATGAATGCAGTTTCTAGGAAGCTGACAGAAAAGCACCGTGTGGTACAGAAGAAAGCGGGAGATGTGTCCCGAGAAGGAGGGAAAAATGAGAGGAAGAAGGATTTTTATTACATTACTGCTTGTTATAGGTATGCTTACGGCGAGCTTACAGGATCCCATGGTAATGAAAATAGGTCCTTACGATTCTGTAAAAGCGGAAGCTGCGAAAAGGGATGCTTTTAGATTGAAAAGTCTTTCTTCTCTAAAAAAAACAGGGGACAGAAGAGGAGCATTCATTAGAGGACAGGGAAGACCGTAGAAAAGATATAACATCCCAGAATAAAGTGGATGATTATATAACCCTTTCGGATGCAGATGAGGTTTTTGAAGAGGGCAGCAAAGCAACTTTGGACAATATCAAGGTCGTAAACCTGAAAGGAACCTGGCATGAAATGGGACGCCAGTACGGCAAATTGATGAAAAAGGAGCTGGAAGAGGTTAAGGTTTTTCTGGATATTATTATAGAGGCCAAGGAAGGGAATGCTTTAATGGCAGGCACCATTGTGGAGCAGCAGACCGCCCAGACACCCTATAGGATAAAGGCATTTTTTGAGGGAGCCGCGGAAACCTCAGGGATGACAGTTGAGGAACTGCAGATCATTAATGCTGTGGAGAGAATAGGCGGTCTTCCTAAATGTAGTGTTGCTATGGCCTGGGGTGATTATGCCAGGTCCGATCTGGTTATAGGCAGGAACTATGACTATGCAGAGTCATTTTCCATGCTGAAGGATTCTATAGCAGTGACTGTTTATCATCCGGCGGACGGAGCCCTGGCAACGGCAACCGTAGGCTATGTGGGAGAAATCTATGCTGTAAACGGTATCAATGAGAAGGGTATTTTTCTGGAGTTAAATAATGGCAGGCCCTCTGCTAATATTAAATCTCCGGATGTTCGTATCACCGGTACCACAATGTTGTTTGAATGTCTATTTGAGGCAGACGAATTGAGTGATATGGATTTATTCTTTAATACCGTGAATTGCAGTTCCTCCTATATTATTAATGTGGCCGATGAAAATGAAGGCCAGTCCTTTGAATGGTGCCCTATCGGAGTCAGTAATGGAGGAGAGGATCTTCCTGAAGGTTTGCTGGTTTCTACTAATTATTATGTGAGTAAGGACTGGCTGTTTTCCACTCCCACGGATGAAGCTAGCTGGAAGGGCATAACCCGTAGGCAGAATCTCATTGATTTGTGTGAGAGGAATAAAGGGAAGCTGGATGAGGAAAAGATGATGGAGATCATAGATAAGACTGTGGAAGAGGGAGGGGCTAAGAATAATCTGACGGTATATCAGCTCGTGGTGGTTCCGGGGAGGAAAACCCTGTGGCTGCAGATTGTAGGAGGCTCCGCCTGGACTCAAATTGATCTGGATAGCTTTTTGAATAGCTAAACATGACTAATTGTTTTTAGGGAAAGATTATATATTTCAGCGGTTTTAATAATATGCCCTATGTAAGGGATGGGCGATTAATTCATGCAAATATAAGGTATAATTCATTGGCAGAGATGATTATAATAAGGCATATGGATGTTGTCATTGGCAGGTTGAAAGTAAAGTACCTTTGGTACACAGGGGAAGGCGGATGATTTCATTGGAGGAAAGGTTCTGGATTATCCGGAATCAGAAAGGAATACCGCGTGACAAAAATACGTTGAGAAATGACAGCCCGCATGCTAAAGTATGCAAGGCGACTGCCCTGGAGGAAATGACTGCTATTCCTAAAAATGAAGGCATCGAGACTGAGCTAATACAAATAGGGGGCTTAGTATATGTACGGCAAAGATTATATATTAAACGCTCAAAATCTTTCTGTAATCGAACAATTTGCAGAGTACATGCCCGGAGGATTCTTTATCTACAAGGCAGATGAGAGTGAGGAATTACTCTATGCCAATCAGGCTGTATGTGAGATCTACGGATGCAAAAGTCTGGCAGAGTTCAAGGAGCTTACCGGCTTCACCTTCAAAGGGATGGTACATCCTGAGGATTATGATAGGGTATCTCTATCTATAAAAATACAAATCGATGAGAGCTCGTCAGACATGGATCACGTCCGATATAGAATTATCCGTAAGGATGGCGAAATCCATCGGATTGATGATTATGGCCGTTATGTGAAATCCAATGAATATCAGGGCTTGTTTTATGTCTTTATCTCGGATATCACTGACATACATCGGAAGGTAGACTGCGATAGAGTACAGTATTCGGCGGTTATTGAGGCCCTTACCCGGTCCTATGACTCGGTATGGCTTATTCATGATGTGGAAACACAGCAGTTTGAACTCTATCGAATAGATGAGGAATTGGTTCATCTCATGCCGGCAAACTCAGCCGTAAAGCTGAAGAAATTCTATGATGCCTTGATTTTTTATTCAAAACTAGTATATGAGGAAGACCGACAGCAGTTTTTGGAGGCGGTCTTACCCGAGAATATCCTCAAGAATACAGAGAATTGTATTATTTATTCCGTTCCCTTCCGTCGGGTTTTTGAGAACGGGGTCCGCTACTACCGGATAGAATTTGCCAAGATGGTAGGCGACGAAGGACAGACCGG
Organism: Lachnospiraceae bacterium; assembly: GCA_024680595.1. Taxonomy (GTDB): domain Bacteria; phylum Bacillota; class Clostridia; order Lachnospirales; family Lachnospiraceae; genus NK4A144. The sequence goes on from JAILCB010000179.1 coordinate 3,647, forward strand.
TATTGTAGCCGGTTTTAAGGATGTAGACGATGAGGTGAGAAGGGACCAAAAGGTTCAGCGTTCGCTCAGTTTGCGTTCAGCGGTTATTGAGGCGCTTACCCGGTCCTATGATTCGGTTTGGCTTATTAATGATATAAAAACCCAGCAATTTGAGCTATATCGAATTGATGAGATCATGAGCCACATGATGCCGGCCCAGGAGGCTATGAAGAATGCAAAATTCTATGATGCCCTTAGGTTTTATTCCAAATTTGTTTTGGAGGAGGACCGTCAGCAGTTCCTGGATGCCCTTACACCTGAAAAGATCGATGAGAATACAGAGAATAAAGCCATCTATTCGGTGCCCTTCCGCAGGGTTTTCGAGACAGGGATCCGGTACTATCGCATTGAGTTTGCCAAACTGGGCAATGTGAATGGGAAAATGCACATTGTAGCGGGCTTCAGGGATGTGGATGAAGAGGTACGAAAGGAGCAGCAGATCCAGCAGGCTCTAAGGGTGGCTATTGATGACGCCAACGCCTCCAATAGAGCCAAGAGTGAATTCCTTTCCAGTATGAGTCATGACATGCGCACCCCTATGAATGGGATCATAGGAATGACAGCTATTGCGAGTAAAAATATCGATGACAGGGAGAGAGTGGCGGATTGCCTGAAGAAAATCTCAGATTCCTCCAACCATCTCTTAGCCTTGATAAACGACATATTGGATATGAACAAAATTGAATCAGGGAAAGTGGAACTCCAGGAAGAAGATTTCTGCCTGGCGGATCTCATTGATCAAATGTTGACCATGACCCGGCCCCAGATTCAATCTCATGAACATTCCTTCCGGATAAATACCGTCAATGTAGAGCATGAGCAGCTCATTGGTGACAGCCGCCGTATTCAGCAGGTGTTTGTCAATATCATGAGTAATGCCATCAAATATACGCCCAAGGGGGGCAAGATCTCCCTTACTGTCAGGGAAAAACCCACGAAAACCCAGGGATTCGGTCATTACCAGTTTGTATTTGAAGATAATGGATATGGTATGACGGAGGACTTTCAAAAGCATCTTTTCGAGCCCTTTGCCCGGGCCAGTGACAAGCAGACAGCGGGAATTCAGGGCACGGGACTAGGCATGGCTATTACCCGGAATATTGTGCGTATGATGGGCGGGGATATCATCGTAGAAAGCACTTACGGTGAAGGGTCAAAGTTTACAGTTTCTCTATATCTTCGCCTGCAGAGCACGGAGGATATCAATTACGATGAATTTGTGGATCTGCGTGTCCTGATGGCAGATGACGATCCGGTCTGCTGTGAATCCACCTGTGAGATCCTGACTGACATGGGGATGAACAGTGAATGGGTACTCTCCGGCAGAGCAGCGGTGGATAGAGTGAAAACTAGGCAGGAACAGGGAAGGGATTTCTTTGCAGTCATTATTGACTGGAAACTGCCGGATCAGGACGGGATCATAACGGTTCGACAGATCCGCGATCTTGTAGGAGAGAAAGTTCCTATTATTATTTTCTCAGCCTATGACTGGACGGATATAGAACAGGAGGCGAGAGATGCAGGGGCAACTGCATTCATTAGCAAGCCCCTTTTCCGCACCAAGCTGGCTACATTATTCAAGTCACTTATTAGTGACAATTCTGACGACAGGGATCAAATCGCCCCCTTACGGGATTTGGAAGAGATGGGACTCTCAGGACACAGGGTCCTGCTGGCGGAGGATCAGGAGCTGAATGCGGAAATCGCCATGGAATTCATGAGGATGGCGGGTCTGGCAGTGGATTGGGCAAGGGATGGAAGAGAAGCAGTGGATATGCTGGCTGCTTCTTCTGATGGATACTACTCCATAATATTCATGGATATTCAGATGCCTATCATGAACGGATATGAGGCCACAAAGGCGATTAGGGCAATGGATAGGGCCTATGCCAAGGAAATTCCCATTATTGCCATGACCGCTAACGCCTTTGCCGAGGATATTCAGAATTGCAAGAAGGCCGGAATGAATGAGCACTTAACGAAGCCTTTTGAGATTGATACCTTGACAAAGATGCTTGAATTCTATGTGAAGTAAGGTCTCTGTTAACTGGCCCCCGTATCAAAAATCCCTGCGGAGAAAGGTGGGTTCTCAGAAGGAAAATTTCCTTGTATAAATCAAGGTCTATGATGGGGCGTGGCAATTGTCAGAATATGATTCTGAAGGGAGGGAATATGATAGTTGAAAAGATTTATTTCGATATGGATGGGGTGCTGGCCGACTTTGACAGGGGAGTGAGGGAACTGTGCCATATGGAACCATTGAATCAGATGACATCTACGGAGGAAGAGGACACAAAACTCTGGGCCGCTGTCCGGGAGGTGGGACATTTCTATGATAAATTGGAAATCATTCCAGGAAGCGATGAGCTGTTGCGGTCTATAATGGCTAAATACGGAGATAAGTGTGAGATTCTGACAGGTATTCCTAAGCCTCACAGACACATTGATAATGCAGGTGAAGATAAGCAGAAATGGATGGCCAGACATTTTGGCCCTGAAATCCGGGTGAATATTGTATTCAAGGAGCAGAAGAAGGAACGTTGTAAAGGGGAAGGCTGTATTCTGATTGATGATTATCAAAAGAATATTTATACCTGGAGACAATTGGGCGGTACGGGAATTCTATTTACGGATGCCGCGTCTGCAAAAGAGGAGTTAAGAAGGTTAAGAATTATGTAAACTAGCTACAATCTTTATTCTGCTCCGAATGCAACAGGGAAAGGAGTTGGCATATAGTGTGAGAAGACCTGCACTTTTAAGCGGCGGCTTATGATAAATCTGTCTCAGTGGGGGTTTAATCTCCCACTGAGACAAACACTTGGCGAGACCCCGGCGGTGGACTTCCGTTTTGTACCGTCCGAAACGGAAAACGCAGGGATTCGGTTTAGAAGATGTCAGCTGATACGGATCCAAATACCGCGCCCGGGTCTCGAAAGCGAGAATTGAATTATAGAATATAATGATTGTTTCAGTTGTAGCTTAATCATGATGCATTTGACATGAGTTCTGTATCCGCGAGTTGGGGTAAAAACTTGGATATAGCACAGGCCAGAGAGCCGGGGCCTATGTGACAGGAAATACTAAGAGGCAATCTGTCTACATAGAAGGGAAAGCCCGGGAATACAGATAGCAGCTCCTGTTTGAATTCCTCGGCTGTAGCATCATTCTGGGTGTGGGCTATCTGGATAAAAAAGGAGGGGTGCTCAAGATCAAGTCCGCCAAATCGATGCTCTATGTCATTCTGAATAGCGCGGATCATGATGGACTTGGCCTGTTTGATTCCGCGGCACTTGGAGAAAGCGTCTAGCTTTTCCCCCTGGATCTGTAAAATAGGCTTAAGATTCAGGATTTTTGCAAAAGCCGCCGCAGCAGGGGTGATACGTCCTCCCTTTTTCAGATATTCCAGGGTATCAAGCATAATATATATACTGGAGTCAAACTTAGTCTCTTCCAGAATTCTTTTAATATCTGCACCGCTATAGCCCTTTTCGGCCAGTGCCTTTGCATCATATACAGACTGGCGCTGGGTTACAGAGATTCTTTGATTATCTACAACAAATACCCGGCCGTCAAAATCCTCGGCATAGATTTTCGCATTGGCACAGGCTCCGGACAGTCCGCTGGACATGGGAATATGAACAATTTCATCATATTTTTCCAAAAGCTCTTCCCACAGGGACATCACATCTCCGGCAGCGGGCTGGGAAGTGCTGACATTAGCCCCCTGGGCCAGAAAGCGGTAGAATTCCTCGTGGGTCAGATTGACATCGTCTAGGTACTCCTGTCCATTAATGAGAAGCGGCATGGGTAAAACGGATATTCCGTTTTCTTTTCCCTCTGCTATGGTCATACCGCTATTTGTATCCGTTACAATCGCGATTTTTGGCATATCCCTGTTTTTCCTCCTAAATTAAGCCACAATTCCTTGTAACTGTAACATAAATAAATATGCGCAACAACGTAGTAATGAAAGCTACGTCTGGCAATGGGCTTGTTCTTTTTTTGCTATCGTTATAAGATTTAGCTGGCTTTGACGCTTCGAATGCGATAGGGTACTGCATTCGCAATACCTGCCTGACCGGCCTTCGAGCAGCTGTGCTTCGTCCGGTTTGTAGTCCGCTTCCGTGCATTCGCAATACCTGCCCGACCGGCCCTCGCGCAGCTGTATTTCATCCGGGTTGTAGCCCGTTTCCGTGCATTCGCAATACCTGTCTGACCGGCCCTCGCGCAAGGAAGGGCGTGTCCCGGGAGAAGTGCGGGATTTGCGAACACATTAAGGATGCTCGATAGTGAACCCCTTATGGTTCTGAAAGGAGAAATTTTGAATAAACCAATTATTGCAATACCTATGGGTGATCCTGCGGGAATAGGCCCTGAGATAGTTGTAAAGGCCCTGGCATCCGAGCCTGTTAAGTCTTTTGCTCACTGTATAGTCATTGGAGACAAAGGGGTTTTGGAAAAAGCCATGGATATCACTGGGACAGACTTGAAGGTGAATCTGTTGGAACAGGAGAATACGGGGGAGATTAGGGATGAAGTTCTCAATCTAATTGATTTACATAATATTAATATGGTTAACTTCCGTTACGGACAAGTGCAGGCGGATTGCGGCAGGGCCGCATACTCTTATATAGAAAAGAGCATTCAGCTTGCCATGGAGGGGAGAGTGGACGCTATTGCAACCACACCCATTAATAAAGAAGCCCTGCATGCCGCAGGTGTTCCTTTCATCGGCCATACGGAGATCTTTGGAGCCCTGACCCATACTCCGGATCCCTTGACAATGTTTGAAACCAATGGGCTTCGGGTCTTCTTCCTGACGAGACATCTTTCCCTTAGGGATATGCTGGACAGTATTCAGAAGGATGCTATCGTTTCCTGTGCCAGGAAATGTATTGCGGCATTGAAGAGACTGGGAGTGCATGATGGCACCATGGCTATTGCAGGACTAAATCCCCATTGCGGAGAGCACGGGCTTTTTGGCTGGGAGGAAGTGAATGAAATTGCCCCGGCAGTGCTGCAGCTGCAGAAGGAGGGCTATGCGGTGGAAGGACCCATTGGAGCGGACTCTGTTTTTCATCAGGCGGCCATAGGCCGTTATAATAGTGTATTATCCCTCTATCACGACCAGGGCCATATTGCTACTAAAACCCTGGACTTTGAAAGGACCATTTCTATAACGAATGGCATGCCCATTCTCCGCACTAGTGTGGACCACGGAACCGCCTTTGATATAGCAGGGACCAACCGGGCCAGCGAGGTAAGTATGGTGGAGGCTGTCCGGCTGGCGGCCAAATATGCGCCCTTCTTTCACAGATAATAATCATTGCTCCTTAGCAAAGAAATACATTTTTTCCGTCAGAAAGGCAGAATATAGGAGATATTTTCAGGTTTAATGGCGGCTCCCGGCTTGGAAATGTGAAAAAAAGATAATGTAAGGTATATTTCCGGGGGCCGACCTGTCTCTGTATAGGAAATATTAACAGCAGAATGGGGGCGTTTTGGATAAATGATGTCAATTTAGACAAAAATCGGTCAATTGCACAAAGAAAAATACAAAATTCTGCAAAAAATATATTGACAGATTTTTATCAATGTACTATACTTTGACCATACACAGAAGAGACGAGAAAACAGCAGACAAGAGTCTAAGGTTTTAGGTCGAAGAAGTGTACGAAGAAGCTAAAGCAGCTTGATAATTTGATTTAGAGAAAGGAAGGTGCAGACCACCGGATAAAGTAATCTCCTTAATTGAATGACAACTGAATGAACGGTTTCTTCAAACAAAGCAAAGAAGCTGGCGCAGTGCTAAGGTAAGGGCAAAAATTACGTATAAGGGTCCTACCACAGGGTGAGGACAAAGAGCCCGATTTGAATAGAGAGGTGCACAGGCGCGAGCAGGAAACGGAGGTACAGTCCAATGGGATGTGCAGTTGATTCATTTCGCTAAGGGCATCGACGGTAGAGAATCGTCGGTGTCCTTTTCTTTTCCCCTTTTCTATATTCCTTTTTTGTGATAGAATGCGAAAGATTGGTTATATTAATTTATTGGTCATATTCCACCGATTTGAGGTGGAATATTTAACATAGGGTATGGGTATGAAGAATATTTCTGTGAAAGTAAAGCTTTTGGCTCTTTGCGGTCTGGGAGCAGCCGGCATTCTCTTGATGCTCCTACTGTCTTTAATCAATGTGCCATCCGAGGTCCGGCTGGTAATAGGGCTCTTTCTAGTGGCAGTTATATTTGTCTACGGTTTATTTGTCGCCCGCAGCGTTTCCGGGGCAATGGAGCTCAGTATTGATTATATTGAGCGTATGTCCACGGGTAATTTCACGGAGGATCTTCCGGGCGGACTACAGATGAGAGAGGATGACTTCGGCTCCCTAGCCGGCAGCCTCAAGGCTATGAAGCAGACCATGGGACATCTGATAGGAAATGTGAAGAGAGAGACGGATAATATTGAAGAGTCTCTTGCCGGCTTTACTGACAGTATGCGGGAACTCGATGAGAGTATCGAGGATATGGCAGAGTCTGCAGGTACACTTTCCTCGGCTATGGGAGGGACAGGCGCTTCTGTGGAGAAAATCCGAAAGCTTTCAGAGAATACCCGCCTTATTACGGAGAAAATGTGTGGGAAGGCAGAGAAGGGCAGAAGTGAAATTGGTAAGCTTGGTGTGAGTCCTAATGGTTCAGGCGGGGGTAAGACTTTTGATCGGAAAGAAGTGATGTCCTTCCTTCAGGAGATTGGGGCAAGTTTGTCACAGGCTTTGGAAGATGCAAAGGTTGTCCGTGAAATTGGCGTCCTGTCGGATTCCATTATGTCCATTACCAATGAAACCAACCTGCTTTCCTTAAATGCCGCTATAGAGGCTGCCGGGGCGGGGGAGGCCGGCAGAGGCTTTGCGGTGGTGGCTGATGAGATAAGGGGGCTTTCCGAAAAGAGCAAGGAGACAGTAGGAAAGATTCTGCGGGTTTCTGAGGCGGTCACAGGGTCTGTGGAGCGCCTGTCTGTGGATTCGGAGAAGCTTTTGGACTTCGCCAGACAGGACGTGGTACAGATGCTAGAAAGTATGGGCGGTTCAGGCCAGGATTATTGGAAGACAATTCAGAATATAGATTCCCTGGTTTCAGACTTTTCGGAAATGGCCCGGGATGCCCATAGCAAGATTTCTGAAGTGGTGGATTCCGTAGGGGAGATTACGGAAGCATCTGATATAGGGTCGAGGAGTATAGAAGAGTTTGCCCGTGAAACGGAGAACCTCATGAAAAAGTCCCGGAGCATTGTGCAGGAGGCTGAGAAGACGCAGGAGTCCGTGGAAATTCTAGATTATGAGGTGGCGAAAATCGCAGTTTTATCCTAAGCGGCAGACAGTTTATCTGCCACAGGGGATTTGCCCATATAAACGATTCACGGGTGCAGAAGGCCTGGTGGACGTTGGATTTGCGGTGACTATAACGGCGTGAAAACCGCAGGGTTCTGGATTGGAGGATGTCAGTTGATGCCGGATCGAATTCCCCGTGGAGTCTCGCAAGTGAGACTGGAAATATTATAATAAGGAGCAGGGGTTATAATGGACCCCGGGTTATTTGATTGGGAATGAATAAATCAGAAGTATCAGAGATTAAAAAACAATTTGAAATAGATAACTGTACAGTGGAACGTATCTGTACCTGCTATGTGGGCAGTGAGAAGGAAAAGAAGTTTGTTTCCAGGGATGCTTTCTTCTCTTTGCCGGAAGAGGAAATGCATAAGTATCTGGCATTTTTCAAGAAAGCTCTTACCGGAACCATAGGGAAGAACCTAATGAATCTGGAATTCCCCTTATCGGAAGAGGCAGAGGGCGGAAAGCAGGAATTTTTCATGAAACTCAGGGACAGCAATCTCAGTGATGATGATTTGCTGGATGAGTTCTATGATAGAATCATTGCTAATTATGAGACTGCAGAGAAATATTGCATCCTCCTGGTTTTCGCCACCTATGATATTCCCGGAAAGACTTTGGACGGGCTGGAGATGGAGGATGCCTCGGAGAATATGTATAGTTATCTGCTATGCTGCATCTGTCCTGTAGAGCTTTCACAGGGGGTTCTCGGTTATGATACGGAGAACAATCGGATAGGGGAGCTGGACAGGGATTGGGTGGTGCAGAATCCCGATAAGGGTTTTCTCTTTCCTTCCTTTGCGGACAGGACGGGAGATGTTCATGAGGTTCTTTATTACACCAGGAAGGCAGAGGATGTGCAGCCGGATTTCATAGAACAGGTTTTTGGGGCGGAGGCCCCTCTATCCGCGGGAGATCAGGTGGATACCTTCAATATGCTCCTTTCCGAGGTGATGGGAGAGGAAGCCAATGTGGAGGTGATGAAGAATATTCATGATAATCTGACAGAATTTGTAGAGGATAACAAAATGAATCCGGAGCCCCTGTCAATTGGCCGGCCCGAAGTGAAGAAGCTATTGGAGAGAAGCGGCATTTCCAGTGAGCAGATGGCGGATTTTGATGATAAATATGAGGAGATAGCAGGCGATAGCGCGGAGATCATGGTGACCAACCTGCCGGGAGTGAAGAAGTTTGACATTTCCACTCCGGATATTCAGATTCATGTAAAGCCTGAGTATGTGGAGAGGATTGAAGCCCGGGTGATTGACGGCAGGGATTGCCTTGTCATAGTGGTAGATGATCATGTGGAAGTGAACGGCGTTAATGTCAAAACTCTGGTTAGGGATTCGTAGAATAATATAGGCGATAAGGTGGTTGGAGGCCATAAAGCGGCGGGTTATGACAGATTCGTCTCATTGGGGTCCAATCTCTTATTGAGATAAATGCTCCGCGAGGATGCGAGAGGATTCGGATTGGAAGATGTCAGCTGATGCTGACCCAAACGCCCTGGCGGGTCTCGCGGGCAAGGCTTGAAAAGGGAGAGATGCGGATAATTGTATCTCTGGAATGGTAGGCTGATTTGAATAGAAAACTGAACAGGCATAGGGAGATAGTACGGAAGCGGATTATTGCAACTGTAGTTGCTCTTTTAATATTGACTGTAGTTTTGGGGCTTGTTATTTTTGGCGCGGCAAAGCTCTTTAAGAAGTTTATGCCTGAGAATCCGGATGCCGGCTTAGCGGTGGCATCTGAAGAAGAGACGGAAGCGGTAAGCTCTGAAAGCACGGAGGTTTTGGAGATTGGTCCTGTTTCCCAGGTGGAAGAGGAGGTCTCGGAGCCTGATCCCGGATTATCCTCTGAGGAGCTGGCTGAGCAGTATGCAAATGCAGTCCAGAAGGAGATACCGGGCGGAAGTGCTCTGGATGTGGAGGATTACTTAAGTGGCATGACCCTGGAGGATAAGGTTTGCCAGCTTTTTTTCATTACCCCGGAGCAGCTGACAGGTTTTGCTACTGTGACAGCGGCAGGACAGACTACGGCCCAGGCCTTGGATGAGCATCCTGTGGGAGGACTGGTTTACTTTTCACAGAATCTGGTGGACCCTGTTCAGACGGAGGAAATGCTGGAGAATACCCAGAATTATGCTCTTTCCCTTAATGGGATTCCGCTCTTTCTGGCAGTTGACGAGGAAGGGGGGGAGGTAACGCGAATTGCGGAGAATTCTGCTTTTGCCGTGGAGCATATACCTTCTATGAGGGATATAGGAGCCACTAATGATCCCTCCAATGGATTTAAGGCAGGCGAAATAGTCGGGCACTACTTAAAGGACCTTGGCTTTAATCTTGACTTTGGTCCGGTGGCAGATGTGGCTAAGGAAGGCGGAAGCGCCATCGGCACCAGATCCTTTGGAACGGACCCGGAATTGGTGTCCCGTTTTGCCTTGCAATATTATTCGGGTCTAAAAAGTGCCGGGGTCATGGGCTGCCTCAAGCATTATCCGGGCTTTGGAAGGGCGGAGGAGAATACGGATTTCAAGGAGGTTTTCCTGGATGCCGGCATGGAGGAATTGAAGGCAAAGGATCTTATTCCCTTTAGGAATGGTGTTGAGGAGGGTGTCTCCTTTATTATGGTGGGCAATATGGCATTCCCTAATGCAGTGGGGGATAATACCCCTGCCAGTTTGTCTACGACAATGATAAAGAAGAATCTGAGAGAGGGATTATCTTATAATGGAATCGTAATTACGGATGCCTTGAATGCCGTGGCCATTGCTTCACATTATAAAAGTGGTGAGGCAGCGGTCCAGGCCATAAAAGCGGGAGCGGATTTCCTGCTCATGCCGGAGGATTTCAATGCTGCCTATGAGACTCTGCTTTCTGCGGTGAAGTCGGGGGATATTCCGGAAGCGCGGCTGGATGAGTCTATGAGGCGGATTCTGAAAATAAAGCTGGCCCTGGATTAGGTAGTAATTGTGATATCTCTTAATAATATTTGACTGCGGGGATTTATAGATTTAGCGGTGAAGGCGCCAGGGCTCTTTCTTGCAATAGTCAGGGAGAATTGAGGTTTAGGATGCGGGTTGGTACCGGTTATGATGTACATAGACTGACACAGGGACGGGATCTGATTCTGGGGGGCGTAAGGATTCCCTATGAAAAGGGACTTTTGGGCCATTCGGATGCGGATGTGCTCCTTCATGCCATTATGGATGCTCTCCTGGGTGCCGCGGCCCTGGGAGATATAGGCAGGCACTTTCCGGATACGGATCCCGCTTATAAGGGGGTCTCTTCCCTGAAGCTATTAGAGACAGTGGGGGGCCTTTTAGAGGAAAGGCATTATTTGATAGAGAATATTGATGCTACGGTCATAGCCCAGAGACCGAAGCTAAAGGACCATATTCCTGAAATGATAGGAAATATTGCGAAAACTCTCGGGATTGAGACAGATAGGGTTAATGTAAAAGCAACTACAGAGGAGGGCCTAGGCTTCACAGGAAGCGGAGAGGGTATTGCGGCACAGGCAATTTGTGCCCTGGCATCGGCGCAGGAACTCCTTTCCTTCGATGTGACGCCGTCTTCCTGTCCTCCGGGGTGCAGCGGATGCCCCCGTTATTCAAGTGAAGTGTCGGATAAGGACAGAGCAATTGAATGAGGAAAGGAAGACAGGGAAATTTATGTTTAAGTATATTGGGGAAGAAATCAAGGTAATTGAAGAAAGAGATCCTGCTATTCATTCGAAATGGGAGGTTTTTCTCTATGCCAGCTTTTGGGCGGTTCTCTTCTATAGGGTCGCCCATCGCTTTTATGTGAAAAAGCATTATCTCATTGCCAGAGCCATTTCCCAGTTTGCCCGAAACCGGACGGGTATTGAAATTCATCCTGGGGCCCAGATTGGAAAGGGATTTTTCATTGACCACGGTTCCGGGGTGGTGGTAGGTGAGACTACAATTATTGGCAATAATGTGACCCTCTATCAGGGCGTTACCTTAGGAGGAACCGGAAAGGAGCATGGCAAGCGCCATCCTACCCTAAAGGACAATGTGATGGTCTCTGTGGGGGCCAAGGTATTGGGATCCTTTACCATTGGTGAGAACTCAAAGATTGGAGCGGGTTCTGTGGTTCTAAACGAGGTTCCGCCCAATTCTACGGTGGTAGGCGTTCCGGGCCGGGTGGTGAAGCGCAGAGATCAGGCTATTCCCAGAGAGACTATGGATCAGGTCAATTTGCCGGATCCCATTAAGGATGATATCGGTGTGCTGAAGCATGCTGACGCCAGGATTACAAACGAGCTCATTGACCTGCAGAGGGAGGTTCGGGAGCTTAGAAACAGCGTGGACAGCCTGCGCAGGGACAAGGATTGAGGACAGGAGCCCGGACAGCTCCGGCAGGGAAATGGGGCTCTTTTTGAACAGGTCTGATAAATGCCAAATGAATAGATATTATATGAGGAGTAATTGGGAATGAAGATTTTCAACACATTAACGAGAACAAAGGAAGAGTTTGTACCCTTGGAGCCCGGAAAGATAAAAATGTATGTCTGCGGTCCCACTGTCTACAATCTCATTCATATAGGGAATGCCCGTCCTATGATTGTTTTTGATACCTTCCGCCGGTATATGGCCCACAGGGGTTATGAGGTGGATTTTGTTTCCAACTTTACGGATGTGGATGACAAGATTATCAAGAAGGCCAATGAGGAGGGTGTAGATTCTGCAGAGATTTCCGAGCGCTATATTAAGGAGTGCAAAAAGGATATGGAGGGCATGAATGTTATGCCTGCCACTGTGCATCCTAAAGCAACAGAGGAGATAGATGGCATGGTCGATCTCATAGGGGATCTCATTGAAAAAGGCTATGCCTATGCAACAGAGGACGGAACGGTTTACTTTAGGACCAGGAAGGATCAGGAATACGGAAAGCTGTCCCACAAGAATATTGACGATCTGGAGGCAGGCCACGGCCGGGATCTGAAGGTGAAAGGAGGAGAGGACAAGGAGGATTATCTGGACTTTGTACTCTGGAAACCAAAGAAAGAAGGAGAACCCTTCTGGCACTCTCCCTGGTGCGACGGGAGACCCGGCTGGCATACGGAGTGCTGTGTTATGGCCAAGAAGTATTTGGGCGCTACCATAGATATTCATGCGGGAGGGGAGGATCTCATTTTCCCCCACCATGAGAATGAAATCGCCCAGTCTGAGGCGGCCAACGGAGTTCCCTTTGCCCATTATTGGATGCATAACGGCTTCCTTAATATTGATAATGTGAAAATGAGTAAATCTCTGGGTAATTTCTTTACGGTCAGGGACATTTCAGAGAAGTATGACTTGCAGGTGCTCCGTTTCTTCATGCTTACAGCCCAATACAGGAGTCCTCTTAATTTCTCTGCGGATTTAATGGAGGCGGCAAAGACCAGTCTGGAGAGAATTCGCACAGCCGTTTCCAATCTGGATTATTTGAGAAAACAGACAGATAAGGATAATCTGACAGAGGAGGAGAAGCAGCTTTCAAAGGAAGCGGCAGGCTTTGTCACAAAATTTGATGAGGCAATGGATGATGACCTGAATACGGCAGATGCTATTTCCGCTATCTTTGAATTGGTTAAATTTGCTAATACTAATAGCAATGAAAGCAGCTCTTCAGAGTTCCTGAAGGAATTAAAGGATGAAATTGTCATGCTCTCCGATATTCTGGGACTTACTGTGAAGCAGGAAGAGGAGCTTCTGGACAGCGATATCGAGGCCCTGATAGAAGAGAGGCAGGCAGCAAGGAAAGCGAAGAATTTCGCCAGGGCGGATGAGATTCGGAATGAGCTGGCTGAGAAGGGCATTATTTTGGAGGATACCAGGCAGGGAGTGAAATGGAAGAGGGCAGACTGAAAGCAGAATTAGGTCTTCTTTCTGAAACTTCCTTTCAGGAGGGCGGAGAGACAATAGAAACCCCGCCTTTTTTAAAGGCTTCCTCTCCGGAGGATGGGAAGGAAAGTTCCAGGCAGGTTCCAGGACTTCTTTCAGAGGAAGAGGAGGAAAAATTAAAAACCTACTCACCCTTGACCTTTGCCTTCCTGGGGGATGCAGTCTATAGTCTCTATATGCGGGAGCATATTGTAAAGCAGGAGAATCGGCCCGCAAAAAAGCTGCACCGTCTGACGGTCGGCCTTGTATCTGCGGAGGCGCAGGCAAGGGCGGCCGATTTCCTTTATCCCCTCCTTTCAGAAGAGGAGCAGGAGATCTATCGGCGGGGACAGAATGCGAAGACGAATAGTACGGCGAAGAATGCCAGTCTGAAGGAGTACCATAAGGCCACCGGTCTGGAGTGTCTCATGGGTTGGCTTTATCTGAGAAAAGAAAATGAAAGGATTCGGGAGCTTCTAGGCAAAATTATAGAAGAGACCCTAGTGAGAAATGAGAATGAGCGGAAGAAATAATTGGGGAAAAAAGGGTGACTCCTTTGGTAAAGCAGGTGATAGGAGAAGGAGCGGAAGACAGGAGACCTCTGGTTTACGAAGATCTGGGGGAGAGCTTGGCCGGAGCAAAAGGGGCGAATCTTTTGGCGGATTTTCAGAGGATAGAGGAAGTAAAGATCGAAGTGGCAGGGGGAAAGGCTATGCTAGCTCCGGCCGCTTTGGAGTGGGCCGGGATGACCGGACTGGGACAAGGAAGGAGTTTTCTTTCACAGATCGTCATGGAGAGGGCCGGGATGATAGGACAGCAAGGAAGAAGTTTTCTTTCACAGATCGTCATGGAGAGGGTCGGGATGATAGGATAGCAGCAAGGAAGAAGTTCTCTTTCTCAGACCCTTATGGAGAAGGCCGGAATGACAGAAGCGCCGGAAAGAAAAGATCTTCCTTCCCTGATGGCTTTGGAGAAGGTCGGGATGATAGGATCGGCAGAAAGAAGAGGTTTGATTTTTCTGACCGGAGCGGAGAGAGTAGGGGCCGGGAAGGCAGATTTGGAAGCAGGAAAAAGCGGGATAAGGATGAAAGGTTTGGCGCAAGGAAGAAAGAGACCTCCTTTGAACGCTATGTGGAAGAATGGCGGCGGGATGAGAGTTTTCGGGATCCCAGAAGTGAAGGATATTATGATGAACCTTCAGAAAGTAAGAGGAGCTTCAAGGATAGCTGGGATAGAGAAAGGGAATATGAGGATACTCTTGTAGAAGGAGATAAGTCCGATGCCGGGAATGAGGAGGAGACTCTTATTGAGGGACGGAATGCCGTGATAGAGGCTCTTCGGGCGGATAAGACTATAGAGCGGATTTATCTCTTGGACGGAAGTAATAGCGGTCCTGCTCAGACAGTTCGAAGAGAGGCCATGAAACGTGGAATCCGGATGGATTTTGTTTCCAGGGATGTGTTGGACAGGCTTTCAGCCGGAGGAAAGCATCAGGGTGTTATTGCAAAGGCCGCAGCCTATTCCTATTCCACGGTTGAAGAAATGCTTGAAAAGGCCAGGGAGAAAGGAGAGGATCCTTTCCTTATCCTATTAGATAATATAGAGGATCCCCACAATCTGGGTGCGATCATAAGAACTGCAAATACCTGCGGGGTCCATGGGGTCATTATTCCTAAGGATAGGGCTGTAGGACTGACTCCTTCAGCGGTGAAAGCTTCGGCAGGAGCCGTGAATTATACTCCGGTTGCCAGGGTAACTAATCTCAGTAAAACTATTGAGGAATTGAAGGAAGAAGGAATCTGGTTTGTGGCTGCCGACATGAATGGAGAAAGCATGTACAGACAGAATCTGAAAGGTCCTATTGGCCTTGTAATTGGTTCTGAGGGTGAAGGCGTCAGGAAGCTTGTAAAGGAAAAGTGTGATCTTATTGCATCTATCCCCATGGCAGGGGAGATAGGATCCCTGAATGCTTCTGTAGCTGCAGGTGTACTTGCATATGAAATTGTGAGACAGAGAGGCTTAAAGACAGAATAGGACAGGCTTGGGCCTTTTCCTTTAGCGCTTATTATTCCCACCACCTCAGAAAGAAGGGGCAGTCATTAAATAGCAGACAAAGACACCGGTGACAGTATCCTTGTAGCTTACAGCACTCATTGAACTAAAGAATGCGGGGGATTCATGGAAAAGAACTATGGCACAATGACAGATGAGGAATTGGTGGCTGCCTTTCGGAATGGAGAAACCGGGGCACTGGACTGTCTCATGGAGAGATACAAGGATCTGGTGCGGATGAAAGCAAATACCTTTAATATGCTGGGAGGGGAGAAAGAGGATCTGATTCAGGAAGGAATGATTGGGCTATATAGGGCAATTCAGGAGTATGACTGCAGAAAGGATGCTGGCTTCTCCACCTTCTGTCAGCTGGTGGTCCAAAGAAAGCTCTATTCCGCAGTGCGTTCTTCCAGGACCCAGAAGCAGACACCCTTAAACAGCTATATTTCCTTAAATAAGGAAAGGGAGAATGAAGAGGATGGTTTAGCCGTAGTTCTTCCGGTGCAGGGGCCGGGTCCTGAGGAGCTGGCTATCGGAAAGGAAGAGGCAGAAAGAATTCAGGAATTGATAAAAGATAATTTTTCTCCTATGGAAAAGGACGTTTTTGAACTCTTAATAATTGGAATGGAAAACTCTGAAATTGCCAAGGTTTTGGGAAAGCCGGAAAAATCAGTGGAAAACGCCCTTTATAGGCTCCGGAACAAGCTCAAGGGCTATTTGAACGCAGTGTAAATAAGTCCCTGCTTTAAATGTCTTAGTATTAAAGGGGGTACAGCTTACTTGTTTCAGAAGGGGTTAAAGCATCTCCTTAAAAGGGGACGCGAAGTATCCGACATCTACTTCAATCCTTAAAGGAGACCTGCTTCCTTGCTGCATCTAGTAATAAGGAGGGTGGACTTGCCGGGGTCATGATTACTGCAAAAGGAGGAGTTATCAGAAAAAAAGAAACATTCTTGTAAATGGCGGAACTATCCGCTACAATATTGTAGGTAATAATTGGTTGGAGGAACATGATGTCTGAAAAATTGAGCAAGGAAGAATTAAGGAAAGCACTGGTGCAAGAGATTGCATCGGAGAATGACAGGGCTGTTGTTACCGCTGTTCCTAATTATGACAGAGTGCACATGCGGCCCATGGATGAAATTGGGGGATTCAAGATTCGGCCCGGTTTCTATGAGATAAATGGGGCTACTGCCATTCCCTGCGGCGTCAATTTCACCATATACTCTAATCAGGCCACATCTGTGGAGCTTCTCTTATTCAGAAGAGGGGAGGACGAGCCCTATGCTATCCTGAAATTCCCCGATAATTATCGTATTGGAAATGTCTATTCCATGATTGTTTTTGATATTGACATTGACTCCTTTGAATATGCCTATCGTATGGATGGACCCTACAATCCCAAGAAGGGCCTGGTTTTTGATAAGACAAAGGTACTTCTGGATCCCTACGCCAAAGTGGTGGCGGGACAGAGGGAATGGGGGAATAGGGCAAACCGCATATATAAAGCAAGGGTTGTAAAGAATAACTTTGACTGGGGAAAGGATGGGTCTCTGCTTACTCCTATGGAGGATCTCATTATATATGAGATGCATGTCCGGGGCTTCACCAAGGACGCTTCCTCCGGGGTGAAGGAGGGACATAATGGAACCTTTGCCGGAGTCCGGGATAAGATTCCTTATCTCAAGGAGCTGGGAATTAATGCTATTGAATTCATGCCGGTATTTGAGTTTGATGAGATGCTGGGCAGAAGGGATTATCAGGGACGGCAGCTCTTTGACTATTGGGGTTACAATACGGTATGCTTTTTTGCGCCTAATACCAGTTATACCTCCGTCATTGAATGGAACAAGGAGGGCGGGGAATTAAAGGAGCTAATTCGGGAACTCCATAATAATGGAATTGAGGTTTTTCTGGATGTGGTATTTAATCATACTGCGGAAGGAAATGAAAAAGGACCTTATATTTCCTTTAAGGGAATCGACAATAATATATACTATATGCTGACACCGGATGGCTATTATTATAATTTCAGCGGCTGCGGCAATACCCTGAACTGTAATCATCCTATTGTGCAAAAGATGATAAGGGACTGCCTGCGTTATTGGGTTACTAATTATCATGTGGACGGTTTCCGTTTCGATTTGGCTACTATTTTGGGCAGAAATGAGGACGGTTCGCCAATGAGTAAGCCGCCTCTTTTGCAGAGCCTGGCATTTGACCCCATCCTCGGACAGGTCAAGCTCATTGCAGAGGCCTGGGATGCGGGGGGTCTCTATCAGGTTGGCTCCTTTCCTTCCTGGAACCGCTGGGCGGAATGGAATGGCCGTTATAGAGATGATCTCCGTTCCTTCCTGAAAGGAGATAGCGGCAAGGCTGAGGCGGCTGCAATTCGTATAAGCGGGTCCCAGGATCTCTATCCTGTTGACGCCAGAGGTCATGGCGCCAGTGTTAATTTCCTGAATTGCCACGATGGTTTCACTCTCTATGATATGTATGCTTATAATGAGAAGCATAATGAGGAGAATGCCTGGGATAATACGGACGGCCATAATGATAATCTGAGCTGGAACTGTGGCGAGGAGGGTGAAAGCACAAATCCCGAGGTCTTGAAGCTCCGGAGAAAGATGATTCGTAATGCCGCCGCAGTACTTATGGTTAGCCGGGGTACGCCCATGTTCTTTATGGGGGATGAATTTGGCAATTCGCAAAAGGGAAATAATAATTCCTACTGTCAGGATAATAAGATTTCCTGGTTGAATTGGGAGGACTTGAAGAAGAATAATGGGATCTTTCAGTTCTTCTGCAAGATGATTCGGTTCAGAAAGGATCATTTGGTTTTGAGGAATACCTGTGCGCCCTGTTCCGTTGGTTTCCCTGAGATTTCCTGGCATGATACCAAGCCCTGGACAAAGGGATTTCCCCATGACGGGCACTATGTAGGGGTGATGTTTGCGGGTAGAAAGCCGGATGGCAGTGAGGATGATATTGTCTATGTGGCTGTCAATAGCTACTGGGAAGATCTGAAGGTTACATTGCCTTCCTTCCCAAGTCTCAATATGATGCAATGGGTTTGTGCAATTGATACGGAAAAGGAAGAACAGGGAGTTGAGGAGCATTGCCGGCCTAATTTGCCAGTGACTGTGAAAGCCCGTTCGGTGAGGATTTTCTATGCGGCGTCCATGGTTGAGATAATATAGTGCAGTAACTGCTTTTGGATAGCAGAAAGGAGCAGGCAGTAAGGACAGACAGCAAGGAGGGTTCTTTCCGGCGGCGACGGGATTTGCAGCAAGGACAGACAGCAAGGAGGGTTCTTTCCGGCGGCGATGAGACTTGCAGCAAAGACAGGCACCAAGGAGGATTATTCCGGCTGCAACGGGACTTGCAGCAAGGACAGGCAGCAAGAAGGAATCTTTCCGGCGGCGATGAGACTTGCAGCAAGGACAGGTACCAAGGAGGATTTTTCCAGTGGCAACGGGACTTGCAGTAGGTGGTTAGCCCGGAAGGCCTGGTTCAAAGGATTTGCTATCTGAAAGCAGAGAGAAAGATTAAAGAAATAGAAAGGAAGGATACACATGAGCGACAGGATTACATTTGATTACAGTAATGCGGAGAATTTTATTTCTAAGCATGAGGTGGATGGGATTAAGCCCATTGTGAAGGATGCTAAGGACCGTCTTCTCTCCAGACAGGGAGCCGGAAATGATTTCCTGGGCTGGATTGATCTGCCGGTCAATTATGACAAGGATGAGTTTGAAAGGATCAAGAAGGCGGCAGAAAAGATCCGTTCCGATTCCGATGTCCTCCTTGTTATCGGTATTGGCGGCTCCTATCTGGGAGCCAGAGCGGCCATCGAGTTTCTGCGTCATGGTTTCTATAATGAAATGACACCGGAGAGCCGGAAGACTCCTCAGATCTATTATGTTGGAAACAGCCTGAGCAGCGCTTACTTCCAGGATGTCATTGATCTGCTGGGTGATAAGGACTTTTCTATCAATGTAATCTCTAAGTCCGGTACAACTACAGAGTCTGCTGTTGCTTTTCGTATTTTCAGGAAGAAGCTGGTAGAAAAGTATGGTGAGGCAGAGGCCGCAAAGAGAATTTATTCCACTACCGATAAGGCAAGGGGGGCCCTGAAGACCATGTCGGATGAGGCGGGGTATGAGTGCTTTGTGATTCCTGATGATGTAGGAGGCAGGTTCTCTGTTCTCACTCCTGTAGGACTTCTGCCCATTGCCGTTAGCGGTGCCGATATTGATGCCCTTATGAAGGGAGCCCAGGCCGGACGGGATGTCATATTGAATAGTGACTTTGACGAGAATCCTGCTATGCAATATGCCGGAATCCGTAATATCCTCTATCGCAAGGGTAAGAGCGTGGAAGTTCTGGCTAATTATGAGCCCAGCTTCCATTATATTTCCGAATGGTGGAAGCAGCTGTATGGTGAGAGCGAGGGTAAGGATCAGAAGGGTATCTTCCCGGCATCTGTAGATCTTACTACGGATCTTCACTCTCTTGGCCAGTTCATCCAGGATGGTGCCAGACTCTTCTTTGAGACAGTTTTGAATCTGGAGACACCTAGGACGGACTTCACTCTGGAGGCTGAGGAGAACGACCTGGACGGCTTGAATTATCTGGCGGGAAAGAATTTGGATTATGTAAATAAGTGCGCTATGAAGGGAACCATGGCTGCTCATGTAGAGGGCGGAGTGGCTAATCTCATCATCTCTCTCCCTAAGCAGGATGAGTTCTCCTTAGGCTGGCTGTTCTATTTCTTTGAGTTTGCCTGTGGTGTCAGCGGATATATTAATGGTGTGAATCCTTTCGATCAGCCCGGCGTGGAATTCTATAAGAGGAATATGTTTAAGCTCCTTGGCAAGCCCGGCTATACGGACTAATAAGGGTGAATCCGTAAGTGAAAGGATCCTGACCCGGTCCCGGGATAGAAAAACTTGAAATGTAGATAATAGGAAGAGCGGTAGAGACCTGTAAGAAAGGTATCTGCCGCTCTTTTTGTGTAGGCTAGGAGCCAAAGTCTCGTCGGCGTGCTTGCACGCCAGAGAGACCTTGGCGACAGCCCATCATCGAAGGCCCGTAGGGCCTGAGATGTGGGCGAGGCCGGAATCGAGTAGGGGGGCTTTCCCCCCTACTCGATTAGGCTAGGAGCCAAAGTCTCGTCGGCGTGCTTGCACGCCAGAGAGACCTTGGCGACAGCCCGTCATCGAAGGCCTGATTTAATCGATAATAGAATAGAGTGTTTTATTATAAGACCATACTCCCATCCACTGAGAATGACATTAATCTCTAGTCAACAGACTATTATTACAAATGTAAAAATAAAATCCAAAATATAGAAATATTTGTAAGTATTATCCATAATAATT
>JAILCB010000207.1 GCA_024680595.1 Lachnospiraceae bacterium
TACAGTATTTCAGAATAAAAGAATCTTATTTGTCTGCCGGGAGACCTATTCCAAGCCTCTCTGGTTTTTGGCCCGGGATCTTATGGCCGATAATGAGGTGGCGGCTTTCTATATTATGTCTGCGGAAAGCAAATTCCAGAAGTGCTACTATAATGAGCATACAATTTTTGAATTTAGGGATCACCTGCCGGACTGTAAGCTCTATGATGTAAGCGATATCTGTGACCGTTTTGTCCGGGGCATGGAGGAATATAGAAGGGCGGCCGGGGTCCGAAAGAACGGACGGCCCAAGGATAATACCGTTAAGGGACCCTCGGATCTGACCTTCCTAAAGAAGGTAGAGGAGCAATACAGCCATTTCAAGCCCCTCATGCTGCAGCTCATGAGCTCTCAGGAGAATACCAGACATTATCACTGGCGCAAATATTGGCCCATCACCACCGATGAGGAGAACCGTTATTGGCTGGAACTCAATTATAAGAAGATTTTCTCTATTCTGAAGGATTTTCGGCCGGATGTAATTTTGGACCTGGATAATGCGGAATTGCAGAGGACCATTCTCTGCGAGGTGGCCTGGAAAAAGAGGATTCCCTATATTACTATCGAATATGGAAAGTATGGCTATTGGAAGTATCCCTCCTTTCAGAATTCCTTTGGAATCGATCCCTATTTCAGGCGGCTTTATGAGGAGAAGCTCCTGCTAAGTGACAGCGAGATGCAGGAGTCTATTGACTATATTGAGGACTTCCGGGAGAAGTCGGATATTATGAATCCGGAATTTGCGGGTTCTGTTACGACTCAATATGAGAGGGATTCCTGGGTCTGGATTTTCCGGGTCATGCACGGCAAATGGAATTATTTCTGGGATCAGGACATTACGGCGGGCAATCTGCCGGTGAAGAGAAGGAGCAATATGCTCTATGCCAAGACCCTGCCCTATCTGGAGTACTATTGGAATGCCATGCGGCGCAAGCGGAAATTCCTGGTCAAGAATGACCTGTTTGAGGATCCGGTGGAGGGGGAGGATTACGTCTATATGCCCCTGCACCTGATTCCGGAGTCCAGTGTCTTTGTCAAGGCTTCCTTCTATGTGGATGAGTTAAATCTAATTGAACAGGTCAGTAAATCCCTGCCCATTGGCTGGAAGCTCTATGTCAAGGAGCACCAGGCCATGCTGGGGGAGAGGGATCCGGACTTCTATCGCAAGGCGGCGGAAATCGCCAATGTAAGGGTGGTTCAGGTTAATTATTATAAGGATCCCAAGCCCTGGATTGTGAAGGCTAAGGGCGTTGTGACCATTACAGGCACAGCGGCCTATGAAGCGGCCCTTTTAGGAAAGAAGTCGATTGTGTTTGGAGAGGTGCCTTTTTCCTTAATAGAAGGAATCACCCGAATCCGCTCCTTTGAGGATCTGCCCGCCGCCATCCGGTCTTTCGGTCCGGTGGACAGCCTGCATTCTGCCGCGGCCTATCTGGAAGCCGTGAAGGAGGCCGGGGCTGAGGTGAGGATTTTTGAACTCATGGACGGGGCCGAGGAGATCTTTGCGGGACAAAAGCAGGAGACGGCAGAATTTGATGAGATGCTGCAGGAGCTCTTGCACTTCTATGAAAAGGGCTATGAGAGGTATTTGGCTGGAGAAGTGAGAGAACTGTAAGTTCTTTGGGTTTACATAATTCTCATCAAAGGCCTGAATAAAGGCTGGTTTACCGGAGATAGGGTCTGTCACAAAAATATCTGAATGAGATTTTCTGGAAAAGGGATTCCACTAGATATCGTATTAGAGGAGCTGCCTGTGTGAATATGTAACTGTTGATGTATAGATGAGAATAGGATTGAGGAGTTAGATTATGAGCAAAATCATAGAAAGACTAGAGCAAAACCAGTTCACGCTAATCGCTGAGATTGGTGTGAATTATTATGATATCGCTGCAGAGAGAGGGATTAGCCCCCTGGATGCGGCCCGTCTCATGATTCGGGAAGCGGCGGCAGCGGGGGTTCATGCAGTGAAATTTCAGTCCTACAAGGCAGAGACCCTGGCATCCAAGGATTCCCCCGCCTATTGGGACAGGAGTGAGGAGCCCACGGATTCCCAATATAAGCTTTTCCAGAAATTCGATTCTTTCGGTGAAGAGGAATATGGCTCCTTGAAGGCCTGTGCTGACGAGTGTAATGTGGAGTTTCTGTCCACGGCCTTTGATTTCGCCTCTGCAGACTATCTGGATTCCATGATGGAAGTGTACAAGATTTCCTCTTCGGATCTTTCAAATCTGCCCTTTATTGCCTATCAGGCCAGGAAAGAAAAGCCCATACTTCTATCTGTGGGGGCTTCCAATCTGGATGAAATTCACCGGGCCGTGGATACAATAAAACAGTATAATAATAAGAAGATTACCCTTCTTCACTGTGTCCTGGAGTACCCCACCCCCTACGAGGATGCGAATCTATTAAAGATTGCCTCCTTGAAGAAGGAGTTTCCGGACTGTTATATCGGTTATTCCGACCATACCAAGCCTACGGAAGACTGCGATGTGATTAAGACAGCCTATAATCTGGGGGCAGTGCTGGTGGAGAAGCACTTTACCCTGAATAAGGAGTTAAAAGGGAATGATCACTATCATGCCATGGATCCTGAGGATGTGAAAAGGATTCTGGAGGGAATTGATTATCTGGATCTTATCCGGGGCAGGGGGGATCTGAAGAGTCTGGACACAGAGCTTCAGGCCAGAAAGCAGGCCAGAAGGTCTATAGTAGCTGCCTGCCATATTGCTAAGGATACAATTATTAAGGAAGAAATGCTGACTTTCAAAAGGCCGGGGACCGGGATTTCTCCCGCGGATATGGGGAAGATCCTGGGTTCTTCCGCAAGGATGGATATAGCGGAGGATACAGTCCTGTCCTATGAAATGATAAAATAAATACAATAATAATCATAATTTTTCCTCTTACCCCATTTTTTTCCGGCTATCATTCGAATTAATTAGTATCTGCAGATTATGATGATAGCTTTTATGAAAGTCTAGACAGGGAAACCTTATCGAAGGAGTCCGGGCTAGAAGCGGAAAGGGGAAACGGAATGACGAATCAGAATTGGAATAGAAGGAATAAGAAATTGGCCATTGCCCTACTTGTTGCCGCTATGTCAGTGGGGGGCAGCTCGGCGGCCTTTGCTGCACCGGGCGGTGGCATGAGAGGCGGATTCTCCGGCGGACCCCGTCAGGAGGGAGTCCAGGGCGGGATGAGTGGCGAGAATAGCGGACGTCCCGAACTGCCTGAGAACAGCGAGAACGGTGAGAGGCCTGAACTGCCTGAAAACAGCGAGAATGGCGAAAGGCCTGAACTGCCTGAGAACAGCGAGAATGGCGAAAGGCCTGAACTGCCTGAAAATAGCGAGAATGGCGAGAGGCCTGAACTGCCTGAGAATGGCGAGAATAGTGGAAAGGGCCGCCACGGAAGGCCGGTATCCGGAGACTTTGTACCGGGTGAGGACGGAGAGCGTCCCGAGAGACCTGAAGACAGTGAGAATAGTGGAAAGGGCCGTCACGGAAGGCCGGTATCCGGAGACTTTGTACCGGGAGAGGACGGAGAGCGTCCCGAGAGACCTGAAAACAGCGAGAATAGTGGAAAGGGCCGCCACGGAAGGCCGGTATCCGGAGACCTTGTACCGGGCGAGGACGGAGAGCGTCCCGAGAGACCGTCTGATGGTCAGCAGGGACCCGGTTTTGAGAAGCCCGGTGAGGATGGGGAGCGTCCTGAATTGCCCGGGAATGAGCAAGGAAGAGAGGATCAGCACGAGGAAAGGCAGAGTATGACATCTGCCAATATGATTAAGGGCGAGAAATTGGACCTGATGGATGGCCCCTTTGCTGAATTTGCGGATGACATTGCTTCTTTCACCTCCAGCAACAAGCGTACTGCAAAGGTAAACAAGAAGGGTGTTGTCAGTGGAAAGAAGGCCGGAGAGGCGGAAATCACAGCTCTGGATGAGGATGGAAATACACTGGGGACTTATCAGGTTACCATTACTGCAAAGCCCAAGCTGAATCTGCCAAAAAAGGTCACAACAGACACCGAGACCATCAATGCCGCGGATTATCTGACGGGTGGGGATGAGACAGTGCTGCCTGACAAGTGGACTAGCTCCAAGGAGTCTGTTGCGGAAATTGACGAAAGTACCGGTGAGATTACAGTGAATGGTAAGGGCACTACTACAATTACCGCATATTATGGCAATGTCAAGGTCAGCAAAAGGCTTAAGGTGAAAAGTGCATAAAATATGCACTTAGGTCTTTATTCTTGTGCGAGGATCCGATAAAATAGAGGGCAATTTGTAAGTAACTCTTGTATCGGAGATCGTAGATGGGAATTGAACCCGTGGAAGTCTTTGCCGCCAGGCAGGACGACGAAAAATTTAATGAGCTGGTGGAGAAGAATAAAAGGTTCATTCTCTATAGCGCCTATAATACAGTACACCGCTTCGTCACAGAAAGCGATGACGAGTGGTCAATCGCTCTAATTGCCTTTCGCGAAGCGGTGCTATCCTATGATGAATCCAAGGGCGGATTCAAAGGCTTTGCTTCTCTGGTCATAAAGCGCAGGCTTCTAGACTATATCCGTTCGGAGGAGAAGTATCGGTCTGAGATATCTGTGGAGCCGGATTCCATGGATGGAGACATGGATAGCGGTGACGCGGAAGGAATTTCCCCTGTTCAGGCAGAATTGAGGCAGAAGAATGTGGAAGCCTCCGAGCAGGTCAGCAGGGATAGTGAGAATAGGGCCAGGGATGAGATTGAGGCTGTGCAGCAGCTCCTGCAGGGATACGGTTTTTCCTTCTATGAGCTGACGGAATGCTCTCCTAAGGCAGGAAAGACCAAAGAGAGCTGTGCCGCAGCTGTGAGGACTCTTCTCAAATCTCCCGATCTTTTGGAGAAAATGAGGAAAAGCAAAACCCTTCCCATGAAGGAGCTCTGCAAGGAAAGCGGCGTTTCCAGAAAAATTCTGGATCGACATAGAAAGTATATAATTGCGGCAGTGGAAATATTAAATGGAGAGTATCCCCTGCTGGCATCCTATATGGATTATATCAGAAAAGGACTGGGACCGTAGATGAAGGCCGTTGTTGTAGAAATTCGAGACGGACAGGCTGCCGTTCTGAAAGAGGACGGAACCTTTGCAAAAGTGAATAGAGAGTGCCGGCTCGGAGAAACCATCGAGGTTCCGGATCCGATTTCGAAAGGGACTTTCTCCCTTAAGACTTCTATTTTGGTGCGGGTTCTGGCCGCAATGATGGCTATGAGCCTTCTGGCCGGCGGGGTTCATTACGAGACAGCCATGGCCTGCTCCTATGTGGCAGTGGATGTGAATCCCTCCTTTGAATTTGCCTTAAACCGCCTGGATAGGGTTATTTCCGTTACAGCCTTAAATAAGGATGGCGAGGAAGTGGCAGGCAGGCTTCAGAGTATGGACATTCGGGGAAAGACACTGAGCGCCGCCATAGATCTCAGTGAGACGGTTCTTTCGGATATGGGTTATCTGGAAGATGATGAAGACGAACAGATCATCATTTCTGTGACCAGCGAGAGCGAATCCCGTTCCGAAGCTCTGGAGGAAGAGGTAGGGCGTGCTGAGAAGAAAACCCGGAATTTTCGCGGAATGCGGGTTTTCAGGGCCAGTAAAGAGGAGAGGGAGACCGCAGAGAGAGAAGGAATGGGACCGGGACGCTATCAGATGCTGCAGGAGAGAGAAGCGGCCAAGCCGGATGCCGAAGAGGCTCCTAATGGTACAGTTAAGGAGGATATGGAGAGATCCTCCTCTGCCGTGGATGATAGTGAGACGGAGAATATCGGAAGGGCTACTGAGAGTACTTTGGAGACCAATGGGGATGAGAACGGCCCTGTAAAGGAATCCCAGAAGCCTGATGAAGCTAGGGAAGAAGAGAATAAAGACGGGAAAACTGCACCCGAAAAGAATACGCCTTCAGGCGAAAAAAAAGAAAGTAGGCCTGCAGGACCTAGCCAGGGGAACGGCCCTGACAAGAGTGAAAGAGAATCTGAAACTGCGCCGAATCAAGGGACAGAGCCATCTCCCGGCCAGGGTGCTCCTGAGAACGGGACAAACCCCGGTGCAGAACCGGCACCCGGACAAGGGACAAATCCCGGTGCAGAGCCGGCTCCCGGGCAAGGGGATGCCGGAAATGGGACAGGTTC
>JAILCB010000276.1 GCA_024680595.1 Lachnospiraceae bacterium
GGCTGTATTTCCGATTTTGAGCCCCAGCCTCTCATTGTGCGTTCTAAGCACGGCACCTATGCCATTACCACGGTGGGGAAGATAAATAATAGTAAGGAGCTGACCAATCGTCTTTTTGAGAGGAGTCATTCTCATTTCCTGGAGATGAGCGGCGGAGATATTAATCCCACGGAGCTCACGGCCTCTCTTATTAATGAGGCGGATTCGATTCCGGCCGGTATTCGCAATGCCCAGGAGCTTATTCAGGGCTCCATGTCTATGCTGCTTATGACAGACCAGGGTATATATGCGGCCAGAGACCGCTATGGCCGGACCCCGGTCCAGGTGGGCAAAAAGGAGGACAGTTATTGTGTCTGCTTTGAGAGTTTTTCCTATCTAAATCTGGGTTATAGTGCCGAGAGGGAGCTGGGACCGGGCGAGATTGTATTTATTAGCCCGGAGGAGGTTGTGCAGGTGTCGCCTCCCGGAGATCAGATGAGAATTTGTACCTTCCTCTGGATTTATTATGGCTTTCCCGCGTCTACCTATGAGGGGCTGAATGTGGAGGATGTCCGCTATAAATGCGGCCACAAGCTGGCAGAGCGGGATTTGGAAAGGGAGAATGTGCGTCCTGATATGGCAGCCGGGGTTCCGGATTCCGGGGTGGCCCATGCGGTAGGATATGCGAATAAATCGGGAATTCCCTATTCTAGGCCTTTTGTCAAGTATACGCCTACCTGGCCCCGTTCCTTTATGCCTACCATGCAGAGCAGGCGGAATCTCATTGCAAAGATGAAGTTAATTCCCATTCACCGGCTGATTGAGGGCAAGAGCCTGCTTCTCATAGACGACTCTATCGTGAGAGGCACCCAGCTCCGGGAGACCACCGAGTTTCTCTATAAGAGCGGGGCTAAGGAGGTGCATATCAGACCGGCCTGTCCGCCTTTGGTATATGGCTGCAAATACCTGAACTTCTCCAGGTCCAATTCGGAAATGGAGCTGATTACCAGGAGAATTATTGAGAAGCTGGAGAAAACAGCCAATCCTTCGGAAGAGGTGCTGGAGAAGTATACAAATCCTGATTCGGAGGAGTATGCCGCAATGCTGGAGGAAATTAGGCAGGAGTTAAATTTCACTACCCTGCATTATCATAGGCTGGATGATATGATAGAGGCAGTGGGGCTGCCCAACTGCAAGCTCTGTACCTATTGCTGGAATGGCAAGGAGTGATGGGGACAGGAATTGAGACAGGATTGAATAGGGCTCCCCGACCGGGGAGCGTTGTCCAATAGAAGCAGGGGGTACCTGCAGAGTTTGGGATCTAGAGTATTTGAAGCAAGGGAATGAAATGATATGGTAGGCCGCTAAGGGCGGCAGAGAGGCCGGTGTGATGGAAGTCGGATTTGATAACGAGAAATATTTGGAAACTCAGTCAAAGCATATCAGGGAACGGATTAACCAGTTCGGGGGAAAGCTCTATTTGGAGTTTGGCGGCAAGCTTTTTGATGATTATCACGCCTCCCGGGTACTACCGGGCTTTCATCCTGACTCCAAGATCACCATGCTCAAGCAGCTAAAGGAACAGACAGAGATACTCATTGCCATCAATTCAGCAGATGTCGAGAAGAATAAGGTGAGAGGGGATATCGGTATCACCTATGATATGGATCTCCTGCGGCTGGTGGATGCCTTTACCAATAATGGCCTCTATGTGGGGTCTGTGGTTCTGACCCAGTATTCGGAACGGCCCTCGGTCATTGCCTATGAGAAGAAATTGAAGGCTCTGGGC
Source organism: Lachnospiraceae bacterium (assembly GCA_024680595.1). GTDB lineage: Bacteria > Bacillota > Clostridia > Lachnospirales > Lachnospiraceae > NK4A144. The sequence continues at coordinate 1,769 of JAILCB010000276.1, forward strand.
CTCAAGGTCTACCGCCATTATCCCATTAAAGGATATCCCAGTAATGTTCCCTTTATTGTCAGTGATGAGGGCTTTGGCAGGAATGATTATATTGAAACTAAGCGGCCCCTGGTGGTGGTAACGGCTCCTGGACCCGGCAGTGGAAAGCTGGCCACCTGTCTATCTCAGATCTACCATGATCAGAAGAGGGGAGTTGCGGCGGGCTATGCCAAGTTTGAGACCTTCCCGGTCTGGAACCTGCCTTTGAACCATCCCGTGAATCTGGCCTATGAGGCGGCAACGGCGGATTTGAATGATGTCAATATGATTGACCCCTTCTATATGGAGGCCTATGGGAAGACTGCCGTTAATTATAATCGGGATGTGGAGGTTTTCCCGGTTGTCCGGACCATGCTTGAAAAGATTTCAGGAAAGAGTCCCTATCAGTCTCCTACGGATATGGGCGTGAATATGGCGGGCTATTGTATTACCGATGATGAGGTGGTGAATAAAGCCGCCAAGCAGGAGATTATACGCCGGTATTTCCATGGACTCTGCGAACAGAGGAAGGGCAATGAAGGGGAAGGACCCGTGCAGAAGATTGAGCTCCTGATGGAGAAAGCAGGAGTGTCTCCTGCGGACAGGCCGGTGGTCGCGGCCGCAAATGTGCGGGCGGAGGAGACCGGAGGTCCGGCGGCAGCTATTGAGATGGCGGATGGCACGATTATTACAGGAAAGACTTCCTCCCTTTTGGGTGCATCCTCTGCCATGATTCTAAATGCCCTCAAATATCTGGCGGGCATAGAGGATCCGGTCAAGCTCATTTCTCCAACGGTTATCGAGCCTATAATGGATCTAAAGGTGAAGTATTTGGGAGATCACAATCCCCTTCTCCATATTGATGAGATTCTAATCGCCCTGGCCACGGAGGCCCTGAATAATGAGGCCGCTAAGGCCGCCTATGCCCAATTACCCAAGGTGGCGGGCCTGGAGGTGCATTCCTCCGTCATTCTGTCCCAGGTGGATGTGAGAATCTTTAAGAAGCTGGGTGTGAATTTGACCTGTGAGCCCAATTACAGCAGTAAGAGGCTCTACCACACCTAAGGTAAAAGGGTTTCACGGCTGCGCCTTCATCTCAGGCCTAATGGCCTTCAATGATGGGCTCTCGGCAAGGTTTCACGGTAGGCAAGCCTCCCATAGGACTTTGGGTTGATGTCTGCAATCGAGAGGGAAGATGCAAATCGCACCCTCTCGCCCGCGAGCCGCCGGTCGGCTTTAGCCGACAAATTTATCTCGGCGGCTTTAGCCGGCAAATTTATCTCGGCAGCTTTAGCCGGCAAATTTATGCCGGCGGCTTTAGCCGACAAATTTCATCTCGGCGGCTTTAGCCGACAAATTCATCTCGGCGGCTCTGCGATAGAAACGGCGTCCCCCAACAGAGGGACGCCGTTTTTGCTTGCTTTATTTTGGCATTGCAGAGCTGTTTTTCATTCAGAAGTGGCATCAATGCCATAATTCTGGCAGATTCTGGCCAATCCGCCCTGGAAGCCCGCGCCGATAGCGTTGAATTTCCAGGTTCCATTCTTCCTGTAGATCTCACATACTACCAGAGCAGTTTCAATGGAGAACTCCTCCTCCAAATCGAAGCGGATTATGGTCTCACCTTCCGTATCGGTTTCGTCCTGAATCTTGGCTACCCTAATATAGGCATTAGAAACCTGGCCGAAATTCTGTCCTCTTTTCACTGCATCATAGATGGTAACGGCAATTCCGATTCTCTCCACATCCTCGGGAATCTTCTCGAAATCAATGAAAATCTGCTCATCATCGCCTGTCTCAGAATTTCCTCCGGTGGTGTCATCACCCATGGATTTCACGGCCCCGTCTCTGGCGGAGAGATTACCATAGAAAACAAAATCCTCTTCACTTACGCATTTGCCGCTTTTGTCCAGGAGGAAGGCGGAGGCGTCCAGGTCGAAATCATAGCCGCCATCATACTTATTGGGGTCCCATCCCAGACCTACAAGGGCCATTTTGATGGACGAGTCAATGGTTGCCCGCTGTCCTTTTGACAAATTAATCATACTGAATCCCCTTTCATCCGGGCGCTATCATGGTGTCTTACATGAAGCGCCCGGTAATACCTATACTTTCCATAATTATCTATTTTCCTGCCGCATTGGCTTCCCTCAAAGCAAGCTCTGTCCCGGAACATATTGCGGATTTACCGATGAGGCTTCCTGCCGCAATGGCTTCCCTCAAAGCAAGCTCTGTTCCGGAATATAATGCGGATTTACCAATGGGGCTTCCTGCCGCAATGGCTTCCCTCAAAGCAAGCTCCGTCCCGAATAAAGTGCGGATTTACCAATGAGGCTTTTTGCCGCAATGGCTTCCCTCAAAGCAAGCTCTGTCCCGAATAAAGTGCGGATTTACCAATGGGGCTTCCTGCCGCATTGGGAGAGCCATGCGGGACACCTTACATATATCTCTGGAAGAGAGAGCCCAACCGGCTGGCCTCCTGAACGGCCTGGCCGATAGCATTGAATTTCCATTCATTATTATGGCGGTAAATCTCTCCAACGACAAGGCCGGTCATGCCGGAATAATTCTCCGACAAGTCAAACCGGCAAATCTCAGTATTCTTTGCCATATCCACCAGCCGGATGAAGGCGTTCTCGATCATACCGAAATGCTGATTTCTCACATTGGCATCATAGATATTAACGACAAATACCAGACGGCTTACATTGGCGGGAATGGAGGGGAGATTTACCATGATCTGTTCATCATCCCCCTCTCCGGCCCCGGTCAGGTTGTCGCCCTGGTGGACGATGGCCCCGTTTCCGTAATTCAGGTTCTTGAAGTACACACAGGCCTCTTCCAATTTTTCGGAAATGACCTTGCCGTTCTCTCCGCAGAGAAAAACAGAGGCGTCACAGTCAATATCAAAGGTGGTAGTGGGTTTGGAGAAAAAGCCCCTTTTCTGAGGTTTGGCCTCATCCCAGCCCAGACCTACCATAACACGGCCCAAGCCGCCGCCTCCCTTTGTCAGACTGATTTTTTGACCTTTTTTCAGATTAACACTCATAACTTATGCTCCTCCTTTTTCTTGAGCCTACTGCTTCTGCCCGCCGGTGATAGCTTTCCTAATCATATCGATAGGAATGACAAGGATGGCCAGTACGATACAGATAAGCCAGTGGTTGGCACTTAGGGCATGGACATTCAGGAAATCCCCGCCGAAAGTAATGAATATGAACTGTAAAGCCAAAATGGCAAACATAACAATGAGGAAGTTTTTATTTCTGCCAATTCCCTCCAGGACATTGAAATGCTCTGTCCTGGCATTGAAGCCGTTAAAGGTGATGGCCATCATAAATACGGCAAAGAGAGCGGACCTGTGATAAATGAAGGTGGGCTCGTGGGCATCCAGGCTCAGCATTTCGCCGAAGAGATTGCAAACGGCCGGCAGGAAGAGGATGGATAGGCAGATGGCCGTAATGTATAGGGCGCTTACAATGATCTGGCCCAGCATTTTCTTGGTAACAATGCTTTCCGAACGGGGAACGGGTTTATCCTGCATGTATTCCTTTAGGGCAGGCTCGCTGCCGAAGGCAATGGCGGCAAGTGTATCCATGGCCAGATTAATGAGCAGGAGCTGGATAACGGTGAGAACCACATTGGCTCCCATCAGGGGTCCTAAGAAGCAGGTTAAAACTGCCGCTACATTAACGGTGAGCTGGAAAATCAGGAATTTCCGGATACTCTTAAACATGGTACGTCCATAGAGAATGGCCTTTTCGATGGAAGAGAAGTTGTCATCCAGAATGGTAATGTCACCGGCCTCCTTGGCCACCTCGGTACCGCTTCCCATGGCAAAGCCCACATCGGCTTTTTTCAGGGCAGGAGAATCATTGACACCGTCTCCTGTCATACCAACTACCAGATTCAGTTCCTGGGCCACGCGGACCAGCCGGCTCTTATCGGTAGGAAGGGCCCGGGCTACTACGCGGAGCTTGGGCATGACGGCCTTCAGCTCGTCATCGCTCATGGATGCCATTTCCTGGGAGGTCAGGGCCACCTCGTCAGGCTCCCTTAATAGCTGGGCTTCCTTGGAGATAGCCACAGCAGTCTCCTTGCGGTCTCCGGTTACCATGACCACCTGGATACCGGCATTCTGCACTTCGCGGATAGCATCCACAGCCTCTTTCCGCACATTGTCGCGAATACTGATGAGACCTACCAGGGTAAGATCCTGGGTGTCGTCGGAACCGGTAGTCTTGGCTACGCCCAGAAGACGCATGGAACGGGATGCCATGGTGTCCATATAGGAAATGAGCTCTGTCTTGTCAGTCAGGGCCTGTTCATTTCCGTTATCATCCACATACTTGGTGCAGCGCTCAATGAGACGCTCAGGAGCGCCCTTTACATAGGTGACCGTTCCGGCCTCTGTTTTGAGGATTACGTTGGAGCTCTTCTTGGTGGAGTCAAAAGCATTGAAATCCACAATCTCCTCGCGGGGCAGGTTTTCTGCAACTCCCTCTCCGTTCAGATAGGTCATGAGGGCCCGGTCCGTACTGTTTCCACCGATAATATTGCCCTTGCTGGCCTCGGCACTATTATTCAGGCCGATTCCCCGAATGACATCCTTCTGCAAGGTATCGCTGACTTCATTTAATTTCTGAAAGGCCTTTCCGCTGCCTGTTTTGAATTCCACTACGGAAAGCTTTCCCTCTGTAATGGTTCCGGTCTTGTCGCTGAAAAGGACACTTAGGCTTCCTGCGGTTTCCAGACCGTTAATCTTTCGAACAAGAACATTATCCTTGGCCATTTTGAGGCTCTGGAAGGATAGCAGAATGGAGGTCAGCATGGGCAGGCCTTCAGGCACTGCACAAACGATGACGGTGACCGCCACAGTTACGGTATTGATAATGAGAGTGAGCCAGCCATAGAAATCGGAGGGTACAGGGCCGACAATCATGGTCTTGGCCAGTATGCCCACGATAATGGCAATGGCGCCGATATAGCCAAAGGTGGAGATCTGCTTTGCCAGCTTTGCCAGCTTTACCTGCAAAGG
>JAILCB010000313.1 GCA_024680595.1 Lachnospiraceae bacterium
ATGATTGATATTGCCCATATCTATTCCCTCTGGATCGAGCTCTCCCGGCCCAATATGGATGTGCTGAAGAGCGGGGGAAGGGAAAGGGATATTATCGGCGACCTGGGCCAGGTCTCAAATCTCATGCCTTTTCTATAAAACAGTGATCATGGATTGAACTGCAGCTAATAGGCGGGTTCAATCTATGGCTGTGGGAAAACATGGATTTGTCGAATTATGGCAGACATTTCGATACAATAGCGAATTGTAGAGGAATATTTAATCTGAGATGGCCAAGTCTCGCTTCTGTTGCGAATGCTTGGAAATTCTGCATTTTACAGGGGTCAATCGAAAAACAGAGAAAGCAGTTAAAAGATCTTACGATTTTCAATCTAGTTAGATAAGAAAGGATTCTATGAATTATACATTCTTTGCCTCAGTTTCCAGAATGAAATACATTTCCCGCTGGGCCCTGATGCGCAATTCCAGGCAGGAGTCACTGAGTGAGCATACCGTGGAAGTGGCGATAATTGCCCATGCCCTTTGTGTCATCGGCAATACCCGATATGGAAGACATCTTTCAGCAGAGAAGGCGGCCCTACTGGGACTCTATCATGATGCCTCGGAAATCATTACGGGGGATATGCCGACTCCTGTGAAATATTATAATAGGGACATTCGGGCGGCCTACCATGAAGTGGAGAATATGGCCAATGAACGGCTTTTGTCCAAGCTGCCGGAGGATTTGCGGCCTGCATATGAGGAAATTCTCCGGCCCGGAGATGGGGAGGATGCCTATCTCCTGAGACTGGTGAAGGCTGCCGACAAGTTATCCGCCTTAATCAAGTGTATCGAAGAGCGGGGGGCCGGAAATTCGGAATTCCGCACGGCGGAGGACAGCACGGAGCGAATTCTCCGGGAAATGTGCAGGGATATGCCCGAGGTCAGAGACTTTATGGAGGAATTCCTGCCTCCCTACGGCAATACTCTGGATGAGCTGTAAAGGCGTGCGGACGGGAATTTACTTTCCGCAAAAGGCCTGCAGTAGACGAGTGCCCCATAAACCCAAAATAGTTGCGTTAGGACACTGATGCCGGAAAGCAGAGCTTATCTGGCGGACAGGAGGGTGCGGAAAGGAATACAGGGTTGAATTGATGTTTGTTGAGAAATAATTATGAATAAGGCAAATGATAATCTCCAGCTTTCGTGTTAGAATGAAGTTTATTTAACAGAAAGAAAGGAGAATTTGATTATGTTTCACTTTTTAACAGAGATTGGCTGGAAGAAATTTGGTATATTTGCGGGAGGTGTCCTTTTCGGAACAGCAGGGTTAAAGGTCCTCTCCAGTAAGGATGCAAAGAAGGTTTATACACAGTGCACTGCCGCCGTTCTCCGGGCCAAGGACTGCATTATGGAAAAGAAAGACCTTATTACGGAGAATTGCATGGATATCTATGAAGGGGCTAAGGAAATCAATACGGAGCGAGACCGGGAGGAGCTGAATAAGGAAGTCGCAGAAGAAGCCGCAGGAGCAGAGTGCTAATCTATGAATTTCACAATATTGCATGAGCTGCCGGGGCGGATTCGCGTGAGGGCGCACTACCAGGGCAAAATGTCCATGAGAGAGGCGGATGTCCTTCAATATACCCTGTCCCGGGGCAGTGGATTAAAGCAGGTTACAGTACATGAGCGCACCAAGAGTGTGCTCATTCGTTATGAGGGCGACAGAGAAGCGGTAATTGACGCCCTAAAGTCCTTTCAGTTTTCCGATGAGAGAAATGAGGAATTCGTTCCGGAGCATACCAATCGGGAAATTAATAGGGAGTTTGAGGACAAGCTTTTTGCCAAGATTGCATTTCGATTTGTCAGGAGATACCTGTTCCCCAAGCCCTTGAGGATTTTCTTTTCTGGAATGGGGGTGTCCAGGTTCGTCAGAAAGGGCTTTCGTTCCATGCGGGGCGGAAAGCTGAAGGTGGAGGCCCTGGATGCAGTGGCCGTTACCGCCTCCTTCCTGCGCAAGGACTATAATACCACGGGCTCCATTATGTTTCTGCTAAACGTGGGCTCCCTCCTGGAGGAGTGGACTCACAAGAAGTCCGTGCGGGATTTGGCAGAGAGCATGTCACTTAATATCGCCAAGGTCTGGAAAGTGAGTGGCGACACGGAGGAGCTAGTACCTATTACGGATATTCAGGAGAATGACCTGATTTCCGTGCGTTCGGGAAGCCTGATTCCTCTGGACGGTCTAGTGGAGGATGGAGAGGCCATGGTGAATCAGGCCGCCATGACCGGGGAGTCCCTTGCAGTTAGGAAGAGCAAGGGGGTTACGGTTTACGCCGGCACAGCCATCGAGGAAGGTAATCTAAGGATTCGCGTGACATCGGCGCCCGGGGGCACCCGTTACGAGAAGGTTATGCATATGATTGAGAGCTCAGAAAAGCTCAAGTCTGGTCTGGAGATGCGGGCTTCCGCCCTGGCAGACAAGCTGGTGCCCTATAGCTTTGCGGGAACCATCCTCACCTTCCTTTTGACAAGGAATGTAACGAGGGCTATTTCTGTGCTCATGGTGGATTTCTCCTGTGCCTTGAAGCTCAGTATGCCGATTTCCGTCCTTTCTGCCATGCGGGAAGCGGGTAATCATAGAATCACCGTGAAGGGCGGACGGATTCTGGAGGCGGTTGCGGAAGCCAAGACCATCGTTTTTGACAAGACCGGCACCCTAACCAAGGCCTGCCCTAAGGTTGCGGATGTGGTGGCCTTCCAGGGCCGGGAAAAGAAGGAAATGCTGAGACTGGCGGCCTGCCTAGAAGAGCACTTCCCTCATTCTATAGCCAATGCAGTGGTGAATGAGGCCTTGCAGCAGGGGTTGGATCATGAGGAAATGCATTCCGAGGTCAAGTATATTGTGGCCCATGGAATTGCCAGCTCTGTTGACGGAGAGGATGTGGTCATTGGCAGCCATCATTTCGTATTCGAGGACGAGGGCTGTCAGATTCCCGAGGGTGAGGAGGCAAAGTTCGACGCCCTGGATACCAAATATTCCCACCTGTATTTAGCCATAGGAAAGGTTTTGGCTGCAGTAATCTATATCGAGGACCCCTTGAGGGAGGAGGCCGCGTCTGTTGTACATGGCCTAAGGGAGGCGGGATTTGACCGTATCGTAATGATGACCGGGGACAGCAAGAGGACGGCAGAGGCCATTGCCTCGGCCGTAGGCGTAGACCTCTGCTATTCGGAGGTTTTGCCGGAAGACAAAGCTGCCTTTATCGATAGGGAGCACCAGGAAGGCCGGAAGGTCATCATGGTGGGGGACGGCATTAATGATTCTCCCGCATTGTCCGCATCTGACGCGGGTATCGCCATCAGCGAGGGCGCCCAAATCGCACGGGAAGTGGCGGATGTGGTGATTTCCGAGGACAATTTGGAGGA
>JAILCB010000315.1 GCA_024680595.1 Lachnospiraceae bacterium
TTTGATACACTTGTCGTGGATATGCAGGATGTAGGGCTTCGGTATTATACCTACTATATTTCAATGTATTACCTGATGGATGCCTGTGCATCGGAAGGCAAGGAATTCATAATTCTTGATAGACCAAATCCCAACGGCTTCTATGTAGATGGACCGGTCTTAAAAGATGAATATAAATCAAATATAGGGCAACTCCCTATACCTGTAGTTTATGGCATGACTTGGGGCGAGCTGGCGCAGATGATCAATGGAGAGGGCTGGCTGTCCGCAGGAAAGGATTCCTGTGATTTGAAGGTTATTCCCTGCAAAAATTACACACATCAGATGAAAACGGATATTATACGTAATCCATCTCCTAATATTAAGGATATGCGGGCAGTATATCTGTATGCGTCCACCTGCTTCTTTGAGAATACGAAGGTATCTGTCGGCCGTGGCACGGAGAATCCCTTCGAGATATACGGAAGCCCATATCTTGAGGGTATAGATGGATATGACTTTTCCTTTACACCAAAGAGCATGGATGGTGCCACGCAGCCTCCGTTTGAGGGAGAGACCTGCTATGGGAAGGATCTGAGGAATATTCCGCTAACCGAGATATGGGAAAACCAGATCTGTTTAGATTACCTTGTTGATGCCTACCGTGACATTCATGATGCTTTGTCTGAAGAATCTTTTTGGGGAAAACCTGATTCAAAGGATAGATACTGGATTGACCTGCTAATTGGGACGAATGAGGTGCGAAAGCAGATTGAGGCAGGCAGTACAGCTGAGGAAATCAAAGCGGGCTGGAAGGATGAGATTGAAGCCTTCAAAGAGCAGCGCAGACCGTATCTGCTATATGAGGAGTAAATATTAATGAATGACAACACTCCTTTGAGGTGAAAGCAAGGTGAAAATACTAACTTTCGGGAAATAATCTGGAACTCGATAGAACTATTTGGCTACTGAGCGCACTTTTTCTGAGGGGGAGAAACAGATTTATGAAAAAGATAATGTTAATATTATCAGCGATGGTTTTTTTACTGTCAGGCTGTGCAGGTATGAGCACAAAGGAAACCTTAAGCCTTGATAATGCCCAGGCGGTATATCTGGGTGTTAAAGATTATGGAAAAGAGAATGTGAACAAGGATACAAAAGCGGATTTTCGTTACAGATTCATTATTGATGGTAAGGAAACCGCATTAAAAGTAGATCCGGGAGAACTAAATGAAAACGGTGAATTTTCTTATCCAATACAAAATCAGCTAAAGGAGAATTATCTATATGAGATTACAGTGAAAGACGATACCGTAACCGCCGTTACCGAGCTCCCGGAGGAGCATTTGCAGGCATTTGAACCGGTTGTAAACGGAATACCCGGGGAAAGGACAATTGCCAATTTCCTAAAAACCGCTGCAGAACCCGTGGGAACAACACTATACATATACGGTGGCGGATGGGACTGGCAGGATGAAGGGTCATCTATACAGACACGAAGCATTGGCGTGTCACCGGACTGGGTAAAGTTTTTCCATGAGCATGATGTGAATTATACCTTTAAATCAAAGGATGGAAACGAGGAAAACGCAGAACCTGAGAATAGCTACTATCCTTATGGCGGATACAATGAATATTATTATGCGGGGCTGGATTGCTCCGGATATTTGGGCTGGATCCTTTACAACACCTTTGAAACGCAGAATGGCGGAGAAGGTTATGTGGGCGGCTCCACGGGATTTGCCAAGAGATTATCGGATAAGGGTTTCGGAGAGTGGACACAGGATGTCAAGGCCCCGGACGGAGAGAGCGGCTATGAGATGAAGCCGGGAGATATTATGAGCATTAACGGCCATGTATGGATTAGTCTCGGAACCTGTGATGATGGGAGTGTGGTCATACTTCACAGCACACCGGCAGACAGTAGAACAGGGCAGCCGGGAGGCGGTGTGGAACTTAGTGCCATAGGAACTTCTGAAGATTGTGAAGCCTATAATCTTGCGGATCAATATATGTCTGAATATTATCCAGAATGGTGTGAAAGATATCCGGTAAAGCTGGCAGATCCAGAGACCTACTTCACATTTGAGGGCGAAAGTGCCGGACATTTCACTTGGGATACCACAGAGAACTCAAAAGGCCTTACAGATCCGGAAAAAATACAGGATATGAAACCGCGGGAAGTTCTGGAGTATATATACACAAATACAGACAAAACCGAGGAAGATGTTGAATGATATGAAAATAAGAAGCTAAGAGAGGTTCTTGCTAATCGTCTTGTAAATACGGTTTCCTTTATGCCAGGAGGACTTGTCGTAAAGAAAGAGCCTGAGAGGATTGTCATGGAGTATCCGGAGTATATCAGAGCCCCGATAGCTGGGATTTCTTTACGCTTGATGTGGGAGGATTGTCATCGAGTATCCGGGGTGTATCAGAGCCCCGATAGCTGGGATTTCTTTATGCTTGATGTGAGAGGATTGTCATGGAGTATCCGGAGTATATCAGAGCCAGAAAGGAACAGCTGCCGCATCTTTCTTAGAATAGCTGATTTATCTCTAATGTTTTTCTTTATAACTTCAAATTTTGATGATGGGGAGGCGAATAAATGAAACACGAATGCAAAATTACAGTGCTTGATACAAAATGCTTTGAGGAATATCAAAAAGAATACCTGGCTAACCCTAAGTCCGGCCCATGTCCCTTCTTCAAGAAGGGTGATACCTTTATCCTGAAAAGGACTCCTGAGCAGGATGACTTTTATCATTTAATGAACGGCAAATTTTGCGGTGAGGCATGGGATGCTGTCAGCCGATATGTTTATACAGCGCTTCAGGGCGGTTCTATCATGAAGGGCTGGACCAACGATGACCGCATGATGATTGCCTGTTGTAATGACGGAACGAGACC
>JAILCB010000014.1 GCA_024680595.1 Lachnospiraceae bacterium
CAATCTCTATATCCCCAATGGAACGGGTGTAGGCAGTAACCCTGATGCCCAGCTCCCGAAGGAAGGTGGAGGCTATGGCGCCTGCCGCCACCCGGGCCGCCGTTTCCCGTCCGGAGGAGCGTCCGCCGCCCCTATAGTCCCGGAAACCGTACTTCGCATCAAAGGTAAAGTCCGCATGGCCCGGCCGAAAGACATCCTTTAGGTCGGAATAGTCCTTGGAGCGCTGATCCCGGTTTCGGATAAGAAGGGAAATAGGTGTTCCCTCCGTTTTTCCTTCAAAGACCCCGGACAGAATCTCCACCTGATCCGGTTCCTTTCTGGCCGTGGAAAAAGGGGATTTGCCCGGGGCCCGCCTGTTGAGATAGGGCTGTATGTCCTCCTCAGAGAGGGGCAGAAGGGCAGGGCAGCCGTCTACAACGGCTCCTATGGCGCCGCCGTGGGATTCGCCGAAGGTTGTCACTCGAAATAATCTGCCAATGCTGGAACCTGCCATCCTGTTCTGCTACTCCTTATAATGTATTCAAGTCAAGCCGGAAAGACTTGGCGCGGGGCCGGGGTCAGCGCCGGCCGTCATTTGCCGGAGCGAATTCCTGCGGGTCTGAACGGTGCTACAGTCGGCTCAAAACGGAAATTCTGCCGGACTTTCTGCGCTTAGGCTCCGCTACAGTCGGCCCAAAACGGAAATTCTGCCGGACCTTCTGCGACTAGGCTACGCTACAGTCGGCTCAAAACGGAAATTCTGCCGGACCTTCTGCGACTAGGCTCCGCTACAGTCGGCCCAAAACGGAAATTCTAACGGACCTTCTGCGGTCTCGCCAAGCGTCCATCTCAGCTTTGCGCCCAGATTTTTTTATAATATCATATCTCCCAAAAAAAATATATAGAAATTTTGTATGCTTGTTTTTTCTCCATTCCTGTGATAAATTAAAAAGCTATGAAACGAAAAGCATTAAACCGCCTAGAATTATTTGGGAAAAAGCATAAGCTTCTCAAGCCTTTTTGTGTCTTGCCGGCCATATTATGCTCTATTTTCTTGGGCTTTTTTGATTTTATTTGCGGGAATGGCAGAAAGATTACCTCATCCATATTTGTTATGGGCTTTTTCGCCATGACTGTGAGCTTTGCCGCTGTAGGAGGGACAGAGCTGCCGGAGGCCTATGAAGGCGGTGGCGTTTATGTCATGGCTAAGGACGGGGTTTTTGAGGTGGAGTCCGGTCGAAAGTCCTTCTATAGTGAGGCCAAGTCTTCAGACCTGGATTATAAAGCTGCCGATTCCGCAGTTTCCCTGACAGAGGCCGAAACCGCCCTGGCCAAGGTGGGAAAGAGGGATAATAGACAGAGAAATTCCGCTTCCTACCAGACAGATACTGAGGCCCATATTTATGATGACAATTTGGGCTATATTAAGGCAGACTATCCTGACGACTGGTCTTTAATTCTCATAAATAAGAAATATCATATTCCCGATGATTACAAATTTGAACTGGCTGTGGTTAAGGGGCTGATTAATGCGGATGTGAGGGTGGCCCCCCATTTGCTGGAAATGATTCAGACCGCCAAATCCCAGGGGGTAATTCTATATATCTGCTCTCCTTATAGGGATGAGGAAAAGCAGCAGGAGCTTTTTGATAAGAAAAAGGCCTCCTATATTAAAAAGGGTATGTCAGAGAAAGAGGCCTATGATTTAGCCAGCCAGACCGTGGCCATTCCCGGTACCAGCGAGCACCAGGTAGGGCTGGCCTTCGATTTCATTACTGAGGGATATATGCAGCTGGATGAGGGCTTTGAGGAAACGGATGCCGGCAAGTGGTTAAAGGAAAACAGCGCAGATTTTGGTTTTATTCTCCGTTATCCCAAGGGCAAGGAGGAGATAACGGAAATAGAATATGAGCCCTGGCATTACCGCTACGTGGGTGAGGCCGCGGCCCATGAAATTATGGACAGGAATATTACCCTGGAGGAGTATGTGGTGGAGATCGGCATGAATTACGATGCTCCGGTGGTGACCTCCAGCGAATAAGTTTTTTGGAGTTTAATATATGTATGAAGTCATAGCTCGGGATGGAAAGGCAAAGCGCGGGCGTCTCCAAACGGTTCACGGAACCATAGAGACGCCTGTTTTCATGAATGTGGCAACGGCGGCCGCCATTAAGGGGGCGGTTTCCACAGTGGATCTGGAGGGAATTGATACCCAGGTGGCCCTTTGCAATACCTACCACCTGCATGTCAGAACCGGAGACCAGACCATAAAGAAATTCGGCGGTTTACATAAGTTTATGAACTGGAAGCGGCCAATTCTAACGGATTCCGGGGGTTTTCAGGTCTTTTCCCTGTCCCAGCTCCGGAATATTAAGGAGGAGGGGGTGACCTTCCGGTCCCATATTGACGGCCACAAGATTTTCATGGGGCCGGAGGAGAGCATGCGGATTCAGTCCAATCTGGGATCCACCATTGCCATGGCCTTTGATGAGTGTCCCAGCTCCAAGGCGGACAGAGATTATGTGGGGCCTTCGGTGGAAAGGACTACCAGGTGGCTGAAGCGGTGTATAGAAGAGAATAAGAGGCTAAATTCCCTGTCTGATACGGTGAATCCCTCCCAGCTTCTTTTCGGCATTAATCAGGGGGCTGTTTTTGAGGATATCCGGATTTCCCAGGCAGAGGAGATTGGGGAACTCAATCTGGCGGGCTATGCCCTGGGCGGCCTGGCCGTAGGGGAAAGTCATGAGGAGATGTACCGGATTCTGGATGTGACGGTGCCCCATCTGCCCCTTAATAAACCTACCTATCTCATGGGTGTGGGGACTCCTGAGAATATTGTGGAGGCGGTTTACCGGGGCGTGGATTTCTTTGACTGTGTCTATCCCACCAGAAATGGCCGCCACGGCCATGTCTACACCAGACGGGGCAAGAGGAATCTCTTCAATGCCAGGTATGAGCTGGATGAGGCCCCGATTGAAGAGGGCTGTGGCTGTCCTGCCTGCCGGCATTATTCCAGGGCCTATATCAGGCACCTATTGAAGGCGAAGGAAATGCTGGGCATGAGGCTCTGCGTCCTGCATAATCTCTATTTCTATAATCATTTAATGGAGGACATCCGTGCAGCCATTGAAGAGGGGCGGTATGGGGCCTTCCGCCAGGAATTCCTGCAGAAGATTTCAGAAGGGGATTCGATTTGAATGATGTCAGCTGAGGCCGCCCTCAATCCCGGACCGGGTTTCGCGGGCGGGACTTGAATTTGTCCCGGGAAGGCGGCATTGATAAATTTTTTATCTATCTTGCGGATTTCATTTCTTTTGTGTATAGTATAGTGCGATGTTTTTTACAGTTTATTAAATGGAGGTCTGAGAAAAGGTATTATGGGTAATGTTTTATTGACTGCACAGGCACCGGCAGCTGGTGGCGGAATAATGATGCTTCTTGTATATGTAGTTCTATTCGGAGGTTTCTTCTATTTCATGGCTATCCGGCCCCAGAAGAAAGAGCGGAACCGGATTCAGGCTATGATGGAGGCTTTGGAGGTAGGGGACAGCGTCCTTACCAACAGCGGCTTTTATGGGGTTATCATTGATATTTCCGACGAAACCGTCATTGTAGAGTTTGGAAGCAACCGTAATTGCCGTATTCCCATGCAGAAGTCGGCTATCGCCCAGATAGAGAAACCCGAGTCTTCACAGAGTAAGGACAAGGAAAAGGACAGTAAGTGAGAATTCTTGGGGGTTTTTCCTTGGAATTATCGGGTGAGAAAGACAGGGGAGAGCCTTCCCGGTGATTTGAGGCGTGCTCTGCACGCCTTTTTTCCATAGAGCTTTTAAATGCTAGGGACGAATGGGTGGAACTAATTCAGTAGTGTGATTTCCACTACCAAAGGATGCCGGCCCATGACTGTAGAGGGTTGGACGGTGCGGATTTTTCGTCCCTTGGACCTGTTTATGAGTCCCGGTTATTAATCCGGGATAGAGGCATTATGATGCCCTGAAAGGAGAATATGGAGTTCAGGATTGGAAGTATTGCAGGCGACGGAATCGGTCCGGAAATTGTGACAGAGGCGAGAAAGGTTCTCTCCGGAATCGAAGAGAAGTTTGGACACACTTTTCATTATCAGGATATTCTGATGGGGGGCTGTTCCATTGATAAATATGGGGATTCTCTGACGGATGAGGCTATTGAGCAGGCCAAGTCCTCAGACGCCGTTCTCATGGGGTCTATCGGAGGCAATAC
The DNA here is from genome assembly GCA_024680595.1 of Lachnospiraceae bacterium. GTDB lineage: Bacteria > Bacillota > Clostridia > Lachnospirales > Lachnospiraceae > NK4A144. Next base: position 4,219 of record JAILCB010000014.1, read on the forward strand.
CTCCACCTCCCCCTGGTACAAGGTGGCGCCGGAAAAGAGGCCGGAGGCGGGGCTTCTCAGGATTCGGAAAGCCCTGAATCTATTTGCTAATCTGAGGCCGTCCTATCTATTTCCGGAGCTGGCTTCTTCCTGTCCCCTGCGCAGGGAAGTGGCGGAGAAGGGCTTTGATATCCTGATTCTAAGGGAGCTCACGGGAGGGCTTTACTTCGGAGACCGCTATACTAAGGAAATCGACGGGGTTATGACTGCCGTGGACACCCTCAAATATGACGAGAATGAGATTCGCAGGGTGGCCAAGAGGGCTTTTGAGGTGGCTATGCAGAGACGGAAGAAGGTTTCTAGCGTGGATAAGGCCAATGTACTGGATTCCTCCAGACTTTGGAGGAAGGTGGTAAATGAGGTTTCCCAGTCCTATCCCGAGGTGGAGCTGGAGCATGTGCTGGTGGATTCCTGCGCCATGCAGCTAGTCCGGAACCCCGGTAACTTTGATGTGGTTCTGACCGAGAATATGTTTGGTGACATTCTGTCTGATGAGGCCGCCGAGATTTCAGGTTCTCTGGGCATGCTGGCCAGCGCTTCTCTAAACGACACCTCATTTGGCCTATATGAGCCAGCGGGAGGATCTGCCCCTGATATTGCGGGTAAGGGGATTGCCAATCCCATTGCCACCATTCTCTCTGCGGGAATGATGCTCCGCTATTCCTTTGGCCTTTCCAAGGAGGCGGATGCCATCGAGAATGCGGTGAGAAAGGTCCTATCCGACGGCTACAGGACAGGGGATATTATGTCAGAGGGCTGCAAAAAGGTGGGGACCTCTGAAATGGGCGACCTCATCCGGGAGCGCTTATAATCTATATTCACAAGAGAAATTAGGAGGATTTGACAATGATAAGTGATAATGTGAAAAAGGGCGACCAGGCCGCTCCTGCCAGAAGTCTTTTCAATGCCCTGGGCTATACCCGTGAGGAAATGCAAAAGCCCA
>JAILCB010000017.1 GCA_024680595.1 Lachnospiraceae bacterium
ACCTCATGGATCTGGAGAATAAGGAGTATGAGAGCCCCCATTTGGAGAGGGAACGGCTGAAAGCAGCCAGAAACCTGAGAACCATCATGGTCACCGATATTGGGATTCTGGACAAGGACGGAAAGAGCTATGATGAAGATCTGGTGCTAGACCAGACGGATAGGGTTTTATATGGCCATCGGATAGGGTCAGTCATCAAAAGGAACAAGGAATACCTGGATCTGTCGGAAAAGGTATTGAAGCTCATTCAGGAAAAGGTTGCAGAGGATGAGCTGTCCAGAGATATCACCACCTCCGATCAATACAGGGATCGCCTGACCTATGCCATGAGCGAATATTTCGTGAAGGACATTGTCGAGGACATGAAAAAGCATAGGGAGTTCAAGGAGGATAGGTGGAGAAACCGCATCCAAAAAGCCTATCAGGACAAGGTCATCTGGAACAATCTGGCCCTCAGGTCAGACGGCGCCAATAATGAGGAATATGAAAAGTTCCAGAATAGCAAGCATGAGACCGGTGTGGGCGAGGCGGATATTGCCAGGGCCATCAGGCAGCACACCTATGTTTTCAAGGGACGGGTTAATAAATACGAAAAACTGGATGAGGATCAGAAGAAAATCTTTGCCCTGGCCCTAGTGCTTATGGACAAGGGATCCATCGGTTATGGTACGGAAGGCACCATGGCACTGCTGAATTCCACAGGCGACAGGCAAAAGAATGCGGACAAGATACAGGCCCAGCTGGAAGCCTATGTCAGAGGCCAAGAGGTGAAGTTCGATGTGAACTACAAAGAGGCCTATAATAAGCTGGTTAATTATGGGGAGTCATCCTTTTTCTATGTTGACAAAACCACTCTGTCTGTTACGGCCTATGAAAGGGCCATGAAATTCACCAGGGCCATAACGGCTAAGAAGCAGGCGTTCATACCCAAGGATATGGAAAGGCTTAATAACGGCTTTGCTTCAATTAATACGGCATACTTAAAATACGACAAGAAGCAGGTCCATGAAATAGAAAAGCTGAGGGAAGAGACCCTTACCATAGAGGACGTCCGGAAAAAAATTCTGCAATATGCGGAGGGAGATGTCATATCCGGGGGCAGGATGATTGGCGATGCGGTCAAGGGGGGAAAGTATGGACCTATTCGCGGTGCAGCGATGTTGGACAAGGACGCGGCTTTTAATACGAGGATGAAAAAGATCAGTGATCGTCTGACAAATATGTCGGAGTCGGATCTAAAGCTCTTTGTCCGATTACTGCAGGAGCGGACGGTTCTGGACACCAAGACGGGGGCTATTGACAATGCCAACGAATCCTTTGTTCATCAGGAGAAGCGGAATGCCCTCCGGGAAGCCCTGACATCGGATGTGGATGTGAGAGCAGAGGTATTAAAGGGCTTTGATGACGCGGATTCCTGTCAGCAGGCCTTAATCAGCGCCCTCAGCTTTCAGCTCCGGGATGATGTAGATATCAGAGGAAAAGATCTGACGGAAGGACATTTCAAGAGTGGTGCCCTGAATCGGAAAACCCTGATAGACTGGGAACTAGTCGAAAGAGCCTTTTCCTTCATGGATGAGATCAAGGAGCAGAGGGCCTTTACCTATGCCACTAGCCACGCTTCTGACTATATTGAACAGTCCGGCAACAAGGAAGCCATTGCTGAGAATCGGAAGTTTCAGGAAAAGTACAAGAAAAAAGCAGACTTTACCCAAATGGATTTCGACGACTATATTGAGCGTCAGGCCAAAAAGGATAAGGATGAGAGCGTCAGCAGGGCCCTGGCCGGCTATTTTTCCCTGACGGAAAAAGAAAAGAATCTATTCTTTAAGGTTCTGGGCAGGCGGGATTATCTGGATATTTCAAGGAAGAAATACATTCGGAGCTTTTTTGGAAATGCAGACAGGGATTATTTGAATGGGATTGGCCGGAATATGCTCATTGATCAGTATATTCAGTCCAGTCTGGAGAATAATGCGGGTATTATTCTGGAGGAGAATGACCGCTATAATGCCATGAAGTCCCTCTTTTCCACGCAGTTAAGCGACAGGGGAAAGTTTGACAACAAAGAGGATATCTCAAAGAAGACTGTGGTGGAGAGGAATTTCTTCATGGGCAGGAATACGGCAATAGACTGGAAGCTTTTCAAGAGAGCCCTGAACTTTGTGATTCGTGCTTCGGAGGAGCTGGAGTATGTGGAAGGAAACGCCCAGCTCTATAGGGGTGCAGGCGATCTGTATGAGAATGGCCGTATGAACATGAAATATAATTTCCTGCGCAAAAACTTCCACCGCACAGGAAACCAATTTGCCAGATTTGCTGCCGGCAGTGCCGCCCGGAAGGTTGTAGATGTCGTGGGAAAAGATCCTTTGGATGCGGCTCTGGTTTCCATCGACACTATCAGTTTTATTCCTAACATGTACTTTTCTGATAAGGGAAGTGTAAAGAAGGGTCTTGCCTGGTTAAGGAAACAGACCGCGGATATGCGGCAGCTCTATAAGGAATCCACTGAAGAGAAGACATATTCCAGGGACATTACGATATTAACTGTGGATGAACAGGAGCAAACCGAAGAAGAAAAGGCTAAGGCTGAGGCAAAAGAGAAAAAGCGTCGGGACAATCTGCTCTATCTGGATCATATTAAAGAGGGAATCGACGGCATAATTGCCCAGTCCAAGTCAGCCGGTAATGCGGCATTAGAGATTGTGAATTTATTAAAGACCAATGCAGCTCCAATTATGGCCGATCAATTCGAATTCATGAAGCCTCTTACCACAACCCGGCAAGTGGCCGCCAGTCCTGATAAGGACAACTATGTGGAGCAGATTAATAAAAAGGGGACGGAAGACGCTAGCTACGGGGATATTCGGGACACCGGAAAACTTGTAAAGGATAAATATCAGGATTTTAAGAATATTGCAAGTGAAATACAGTCGAACTATAAGAAGCTTGACAAGGCTGGTATGGCTCCCGAGTTTATCAAGACCTATTCTAATCTTGTTTCCTATGCAGTGGAGAAAAACCTCTATAAGCTTGTCAATGATAATCTCATTCATGGCACCATAAAGCTCACTCAAAAGAAGGATGAGACCCGGGAGGAGTTCGAGCAGAGAGAGCTGCAGGAGTATCAGAAGGCGATTAATAAATATGCTTCGGATATGTTTGAAGATATCATGAAGAAAACCGTGGGAGAGAAGACAGCCAAGAAGCTTCTGAGCTTTGAGAATGAGTATTACAATATTAAGAAGGGCATAGACGACAGGCTAAAGATTATTACTAATGGGGTTACTTATGCAAAGAAGTGTGTAGCCCATGTGGAGAATGTGGCTAAGAGCGTGGAGAATTACAGGCTTCTGGACAATGTCAGTGAGAAGTCCCAGAATATGCGGGCTGAGGACGAGGAGAAGCTAAAGAATGCCGGGCAGAATGGCAGGCTTTCCGAGGAACAGACTGCCAAGGTCCAGAATATAATGGATAAGCACCGGGGCATGGAAAGCCTTGCAAAGGACGTTGGTCAGGCTGTTCAGGGCTTCAATATTGCGGAGAATGTAATTAACTTCACTATTGAGACGGCGACCATTGCCGGAGGCAAGCTGAATGTGGGCCAGGAACTTCTGGCTAAGGCCATCAAGCAGGGTCTGGAATTTGCCATGTTTGCCATGAAGATTTGCTCGGACAGAAATTCTCTGGCTGCCTACTTCAAGAATACGGAGGCCGGCCAGGCCGTGGTGGATAAGGTAAGACGGGGCCTGGGCAGAACCGGAGATCCGGACCTGCAGCAGAGCCTCACGGACGCCCTCAAAAAGGACAAAACCAAGGCCCTTGGCAGCCTGGTGGATATCATATCCGATGCCCGGGGTTATGAGCATACCAGCGAGCTGGTGGAAAATACGGCCATGAGCATGGCCCAGTCCATTATATTCTGTGCCAGTAACTATAATCCTATGGCAGAGACCAAGCTCATGGCAATTACCGTTATGAGCGTCATGGGGCTTGAGAGTGAAATAGGAAATACATCCCCTGAAACGGTGGAGAAGCTCTTTAATAGCTTTCAGGTGAAGAG